>CAZUFQ010000389.1:0-357 GCA_964618735.1 uncultured Enterobacteriaceae bacterium | reverse complement strand
GTTCTGCTTGTTGCTCCTCTCTTCAGCGAACACGAGGCGGCATTCCGCGCGACCGGAGCGAGCATTGCACGCTTCCTGCTCCGCCCTCCTACTTTTTCCTTAAGTCTTCACCGTATAGCTGAAGCCTTGAAGAGCAAGCGTCCTGATATACTTGTCCTCACCAACCCGAACAGTCCAACCGGAACACTGATTGAACGCGCCCAAATGGAAGAACTCGTGCACATCTGTCAACGGCTGAAGACCAGACTGATTGTTGACGAGACCTTTATTGACTGGTGTGAAGCAGAATCGATCAAACAGCTTGTTATACGTCGTCCGCATGTGCTGCTGCTTCGTTCATTAACGAAATTCTTCGCT
>CAZUFQ010000388.1:0-6705 GCA_964618735.1 uncultured Enterobacteriaceae bacterium | reverse complement strand
AGCGCCTTTTTCCGGCTGATGATGAGAAAGAGCCCAATGAAACTGGTGAACAGCGCCACTGGCGCTAAAAACGGCGACACCGGCGGAATGGGCAGCGGCAGTCGGCTGCTCAACCAGAAGGACGCAACCAACGCGGCAACGCCGATTAACAAGGAAAGGTTATAGCCGACAAACGGTTCGATTTCATGCCGGACATTGGCTTCTCGCAAAGCGCGAAACAGCAGCCAAGGAAACGCCGCTCCTTTGAGCCCAATGCTCATCATTGCAAGTAGCACCGGGCGTAGCGAAACGGGATCCTCAGGCGTAGTAAGGGTCAACACTCCGAGCAACACGCCCTGAAACGCTACGAAGCGAATACACGCGCCTAATCGACTGGAGCCGAGTAATGAGAAATCCGTTAGTATCAGTAAGAGCAATATGCTATCGATCCAGGTGCTCATACGCTCACCGCAACACCAGTATGAGGGCAAGTACGGACACCACGCCGGCGCCCACCAACAATTGCGGCACATGCAACAGCCGGAGCCGCGCCATTGAGGATTCAATGAGGCCCGTCAATACGGCGAGCCCCACCATAGCGACGAAAGCTGCGCAACTGTCAAGCCACACCTCGCCGCTCCGTACTGGCATGATAAGCCCCACCAGCAGTGCGGCAAGTAGCCACAATTTGAGGGCACAGCCGTACAAAATATACGCGAGGTCTGGGCCGCCGTGATCGAGCACCATCACTTCGTGAATCATGGTAAGTTCAAGATGGGTAGTCGGATCATCGATCGGAATGCGAGCGTTTTCGGTCAGAAAAACAATCAAGAACCCACTACTCACAAGCGCCAGCGCCGGACCATAGTGGCGCCAAGTCTCCGTCGTAATTCCTGGTAACATAGTAGATAAAGATAGACTATCGGTTTGCCGGGCGATCACCGCGAGACCGAGAAAGAGCGCCGGTTCGGCCAGCGCAGAAAACGTGACCTCCCGACTGGCGCCCATGCCTTCAAAGCTTGAACCCGTGTCTAATGCGGCAAGGATCGTGAAAAAACGGAGCAGCCCCAATAGAGAGGCAAAGAAGAAGAGATCCCCGGGAAACTCGACAAGCGCCCGGACGCCGCCAAATGGCGTCACCATCAGTGCGACGAGGACCGCGGCAAGTCCGATTATTGGTCCCGCGGGAAACACCCAAGTTGTCGTGCGGCTGTACACGGCTCCCTTCTGCAGCAGTTTCCACAGATCGCGGTACGGTTGCAGCAGGGGCTGCCCCGTGCGCCCAGCAACAACAGCCTTGGTGCGGTGAATGAGGCTGAGCAAGCACGGGGCGAACGCGAGAGCCAGCACCGTATGGATGGCTGGAGCAAGATCCATCGGTTACCCCAGCTTCCAGACCAGCAACGCCAGTAGAGTCAACGCAATATACAACACGTACAGCTGAATTTGGCCCTGCTGTAGCCAGCGTAGCGAGGACAGGTTTCGGCCAATGAGAAGGAAGGCTGGTTGAAAGATGTATCTGTGACTGAGGTCTTCCGTCTCTGTGCTCAAGGACGCGCTACGCGGAAACAGCCCACGAGGCGGCGTTACAGTCTGGTGAGGACGTAGGAAAAAAGAGAAACAGTTTGTCAAAGGTTGTGCAAAAGATGAGGCAGTATACTACATGCGCGGCGTAGGTTGCGCAAAGCCGCAATCCCAGGTGACGCTTGAATTGACAGGAAGTTTAGCCAATAACCAGTGACGCAACCCCATCAGAGCCGCGACAAACACAACCAATAGAAAGGACATCATGACTACAAACGCAAGAGCACTTTTCGTCGGGGCGAGCACCGTATTAATGAGAGTGCTTGACAATCCGGTTATGCTTTCCAAGGAGGGCGTTAAGGCGGCAATAATCGTTGGAGAGAAGAAGCTCAGGGCAATGCACCCCCCAGCGAGCGCCAACAGGGGTAGCCGCATGCAGAGCCCCGGCTCGTGAGGGTGTCCGGTATAATCAGTGCGCGGTTCGCCGAGAAACACCATGCCAAACGCCTTGGTAAAACAGGCGGCGGCGAGACCGCCAATTAATGATAACCCAGCAATGACGCCCAAAAGCACCGCGGCAGTCATACCAGTAAACGACTGCATCCCGCGGAACGCCGCTGAATAGAGCAAAAACTCGCTGACAAATCCGTTCAGTGGGGGAAGTCCGACAATGGCGATGGAGCCCAGGAGGAAAGTAGATCCAACCCAGGGCATCACCTTCAGCAGTCCCCCAAGGAGATTGATATCTCGCGTGCCGGTTGCGTGCGCCACTGCCCCGGTTCCGAGAAACAATAGTCCCTTGAAGAAAGCATGATTAACGATGTGGAAAAGCGCGCCGCTGAATCCGATGACCGTCAAGACTGGGGATGTCGTGCTCATGCCAATAAGACCGACACCCACACCAACTGTGATAATCCCCACATTTTCAACACTGCTGTATGCGAGCAGACGTTTAAGATCATGTTGCGCCAGCCCGAACACAATTCCCAAGACCCCGGACAGCAAGCCCATACCGCACAACAACCATCCCCACCACAGCAGTGGCGGTCCCAGAAAAGTCAGCACACGGATCAATCCATAGACCCCGGTTTTGATCATGACGCCGGACATCAGCGCCGAAACATGAGACGGCGCAGCGGGATGCGCCTCGGGTAACCAAACATGGAACGGCGCGAACCCCGCTTTACCGCCAAACCCCACGACGGCGAGTAGAAATAACACGCTGGTCAGTGTTGGCGGCGCGCTGAACCGATCAAAATCAAGCGACCCGAATTGTCGTCCCAAGAGGATAAACAGCACCATGACGCAGGCTGCGCCCAGGTGGGTGGCGATAAGGTAGGTCCACCCTGCGTCACGAACACTAGCCTGCTCATGGTCTAAGGTAACCAAGAAGAACGAAGCCAGGGCCATGATTTCCCACGCGGTGAGAAAAAGGACTCCATTACGAGCGATGAGGACTAGCACCATACTGGCGACCAGTAAATTGAAAAAGAACCAGGGCGGCCCCGGCGACTTTTTCTCTGCAGAGGCAATCAGATATTCACCGCCGTAGAGAGCGGTCAGTGCAGAAAGGAGAAATGTTGGCAGCAAGAAAAATGCAGACAAGGCATCGAGTTCCACAAAAAAAGAACCGTAGGGAACCTGCCAGGAGGCGTGCAGCGCGAGCATAGGCGCTCCAAGCAACACGGAGACAGTGGGGAAGAGGCCGAGAATACTGCCAGTGATGACGCCGCCGACGCCAAGCAGTGTGGCCCATCGAGCTGACCTGGAGGCAACAAGCGCCGCACAACCGCTAGCGACGAACACGCCGAGGGCGATCAATAATACAACCATCTACTTGTCCTGCCTCCTGTCTGTATCGGAACTGGACAGGAGCGCAGCTTCGATGCGCCGCGCCTCAGCGTAGATCTCATCACGCGACCCCTGACGATGGATGGCGGTTTTAACGCCAGGATCTTGCAGAGCAAAGGAGAGCCGTGAGAGGAGGCGCAAATGGGCGCGTACGGTCGGACTGATGAGAGAGAACACGATCGACACCGGCTTTCCGTCGATAGCGTTAAACTCCACGGGGTGTTCCAAGAAACACAAAGTGATGAGCGGACGAGTAACGTGCAAGACAATCGGATTACGAACGTGGGGAATGGCGATCCCATCGCCAATGCCGGTAGATTCTAACGCTTCGCGCGCCAGCAGCACGCGCAGGAGAAAGTTGCGATCCACTTCTTCGGGCAAGCGCAAGGTTTCTACAACCGCACGCAGGACGGACTCTTTGTCCGTTCCCCCTACACGATAGAAAATGCCTCCAGCCTGGAGCGCTTCTACAAGTTTTGGTAGCGGGGTCGCCGCGGTTTCTGGCTCGGCAAAGATGTCTGGGGAGACATTCATCCGTCGCGAGGTCGCCCATTCGAGGAGTTCGGCACGGTTGAAGCGATACTGATCGTTCATCCGGTAGGCGGGCAGCAAGCCCTGATTCACCCAGCGATAAACGGTTTTCTCAGAAACTTGCAGATATTTAGCGACATCTCGGACTGTGAGTTGCATCTGTACTTTCTTATGGTCTTTATTCTTTTATAAGAGACATCTGAGGACATGTCAAATTTGCAAGTTTCTCGGTAGTAGTACAATTTAATCGGGTCGCCTTCTTGCGCAGTAGGGGTCCGATTCATCGGACCCGCCACAGGGCTTGATGAATCAAGCCCCTACACGGTGAAGCGCAAGGGTTGATCGTTGTCAGGGGTCATCCATTCAGGCGAAATGGCGCCACTACCAGTTTCTTGGAGTCTTGCTCGCAAAACAGATCAGCAACGATTTTCTAGCCGGAGGACAGGAATTTCGTCTTGACGCTTACTAGTGTCTTCTCTACCTTACGGCCATGTCCAATTTTTACAGTCCATTTTCTGTTCACCAAACAAACGATGAGCGCGCCCGGCGTCCTGAGGTGAGCGAGGTCCTGCCGACTCTTTTTGTCGGAGAATATCCGCGTGTTGAAGATGTCGCCTGGTTACGGCAGGAATTCGGCATCTCCGCGGTCTTCAGCCTCCAGGACGCTGAAGACCTCACAGTTAAAGGTTTGAGCCTTCCGGCTCTTGTCTCTGCATATCAACAGCATCAAATCGAATTTCGTCGTGTCGCGGTGGCGGACTTTGACTGTGACAGTCTCGACAAAGCGCTGCCAAGCGCTTTAGAAACCTTGTACGCACTTGCCCATGCAGGTCGAAAGGTTTTTTTACATTGTAATGCTGGCTGTAACCGAGCACCTACGGTTGCCATCGCCTATTTACATACCCAGCAAGGCATGTCGTTGCACGAAGCGCGCGACTACGTCAAAGAACGACGCCCTTGTGGCCCGTACATGGAAGTCCTGTATCGTCATTTTGGTCGACCTGAGCCGGAAATCATACGCTAGTCATGTGGCGGACCACTACTCCTACAACGCCTGATCAAAATCTTCCATAAGATCTTCTGTCGCCTCGATGCCGATAGAGACACGGATCAAGCTGTCAGAAATGCCCAGTCGCTGACGATCTTCCAGCGACAACCCCGCGTGTGAGGTCGTCGCTGGTCTGGTCACCAGCGTCTCGACGCCGCCGAGGCTAGGCGCCGCCGTCGCTAGCTGTGTTTTTTTGAGAAACTGTTCCGCCGCCGCCACTGCTCCTTTGGGCTCAAAACTCAATACTCCTCCGCAGCCCTCAAACAATTCTCGTGCTCGTTGATGCCGTGGATGGCTTTCCAAGCCTGGATAATTCACCCGCGCCACCGCAGGATGAGACTCCAGAAACTGAGCGATTTTGAGGGCGCTGTCATTCTGATAGCGCACCCGCAGCGCCAGCGTCTTCAGGCCGCGATGCAGCAAGAAAGCCGCATGTGGATCAAGCGAACCGCCAAGATGGTTCAATTTATGAGTGACGCGGGTCACCAGATCAGCGCGACCAATCACCACGCCGGCAACAATGTCAGAGTGGCCATTCAAGTATTTGGTCGCGCTATGCAGCGACAGATCAAATCCCCATTCTACTGGACGGAAATTCACCGGACTCGCAAACGTGTTGTCAACAATTGATACTAAGTCGTTCTCTCGCGCAAAATACGCAATCGCCTGCAGATCGCCAACCTGGAGCAAAGGGTTTGACATTGTTTCTACGTAAATTGCCTTCGTGTTGGGTCGGAGTTTACGCTTCCATGACGCAGGATCATCATCATCGATAAAATCATAGGTCAGGCCGAATGCGGTGCCCGGCTCAAGGTAACCGATGTAATAGGGGACGTAGAGACAATCTTGCACCAAAAGATGGTCGCCAGCAGAAAGTAAGGCGAATAGCGTAGTGGAAATCGCCGCCATGCCGCTGGCCGCCACTAACGCAGCCTCGGCGTTCTCCAGCGCCGCCAGTTTTTCATGGAGGGCCAGATGATTCGGAGAATTATTCAAGCGGATATAACGAACCGCGTGATAGTCGGACTCTCCTGCGGTTTCGTACATCGCCGTCTGGAAAATCGGCATGATAACC
Organism: uncultured Enterobacteriaceae bacterium; assembly: GCA_964618735.1. Taxonomy (GTDB): domain Bacteria; phylum Desulfobacterota; class Binatia; order Bin18; family Bin18; genus SYOC01. Next base: position 697 of record CAZUFQ010000388.1, on the reverse strand, counting down.
GCCCCGCCGATGCGCGGCTCCGGTTCACCGGCATGGATCACTTTTGTGTTCAGGCGTTTGTACGTGCTGCTCATCGTTGTCCCTCCTCCAAAAAAGAACATGCCGGATTCTTTCTCCTAGAGGAAGGGTTCTTTCACTGGCGCCTCTGACTCTTTCCACCTCTGTACAGAATCACTCGGCTTGCTTAAGCTGCCAACGTTATGAAAACCGTGAACATCGTTCTCATAGGCGCTGTAGGTGAGCGGGTCGTCGAGCAGATCTCCGCTATTGATCCCGCTGTACGCGTTCTCGACGCGCGTGGGCAGTTTGAGGTGGAATATGCCGAGACGTGGCCCACGGAAACTGTGCACCGCTACGTGCCGAGGTCGCTCATTGAGCGCAGCACTCTGACTCGGGCGGAACGTGATGCGCTACTCGCACAAGCAGAGATCATTTGCATCCGCTTTCCTTTCCCGCTCGACTTACGCGCTCGCGCCCCGCAACTCAAATGGCTCCATCAAACGCCCGCTGGCGCGTCCAATCTGCGTGAAGGCGATCTGTGGGGCAGTCCCATCACTGTCACCACTTCGCGCGGCTACAACAACACGTTACCCATCGCCGAATATATTGTGGCGACGATGTTGCTTTTCGCGAAATCGCTGCCGCAGGCGTTTCACGACCGAGAAGATGGAGGCCATCCACGCCTATCCATCGCAGT
>CAZUFQ010000387.1:0-6717 GCA_964618735.1 uncultured Enterobacteriaceae bacterium | reverse complement strand
GGTGAGATGGCTTCTTACACCGAGGTTGCGCTAGCTCGGCCTTTTGATTTTAAGAAGAGGACGTGGGGGGCTTTTGAATTGGCCGCGCGGTATGGCGAGTTAAATGTTGACAGGAAGACCGTTCCCTTCTTCGCTGACCCGACCAAGGCGGCGCGCGTGGCGGAAGCGTGGGGCATTGGTTTCAACTGGTATCTAAATCGCAACGTCAAATTCCAACTAAACTACGAACAAACGGATTTCACTGGCGGCGGCGCTAAAGGGGAACGTCCGAAAGAGCGCGCTATTCTCAGCCGTTTCCAGGTCTCTTTTTAAGACGTCTTTCTTGATTTTCTTTAATACCAAATAAAGAGGTTTATGATAATGATCGTGCTCATTCGCGCAGTTGCTGTCCTGGCCATGTTGCTCAGTCTGAGCGCACCGGCGCAGGCGCAGAAAACCATTACCTTGCTTAATGCCTCATACGATCCCACTCGGGAATTGTACCAAGCCTTCAATGCCGCTTTTGCCTCTTATTGGCAAGGAAAAACCAAGGATGTTGTCACTGTCAACCAATCGCACGGCGGGTCCGGTAAACAAGCGCGTGCCGTTATCGATGGATTAGAAGCTGACGTCGTCACGCTGGCGCTGGCGTATGACATTGATGAAATTGCGGCCAAGGCGAAACTGATTCCCCCCGATTGGCAAAAACGTTTGCCCGACAATAGCTCGCCTTACACGTCGACTATCGTGCTGCTGGTCCGCAAAGGCAATCCGAAAAGCATTAAGGACTGGGATGACCTGGGGAAGCCGGGAGTATCAGTGATTACCCCGAACCCGAAAACTTCCGGCGGCGCCCGGTGGAACTACTTGGCGGCGTGGGGGTACGCACTCAGACAACCTGGCGGTGATGAGACGAAAGCAAAAGATTTCGTCACTCGTATTTACAAGAATGTGCCGGTGTTGGATTCGGGCGCACGGGGCTCGACCACGACGTTTGTCGAGCGCGGCATCGGTGATGTGTTGATCGCCTGGGAAAATGAAGCCTTACTCTCCGTCAAAGAACTGGGTGCGGACAAATTTGAGATTGTCGCGCCGTCGGTGAGTATTCTCGCTGAGCCGCCAGTCACAGTTGTCGATAAAGTAGTAAAGAAACATGGAACTCAGGAGGTCGCGCAAGCGTATCTCGAATATCTGTACACCGAAGAAGGTCAGCAGATTGCAGCCAAGAATTATTATCGTCCGCGACTTGCGTCGGTGGCCGCTCAGCACGCTGCGCAGTTTCCCAAGGTTAATTTGTTTACCATTGATGAAGTGTTCGGCGGCTGGCAAAAGGCGCAGCAAACGCATTTTGCCGACGGCGGCACGTTTGACCAGATTTATCAACCTGGACAGTAAACGCGCTCTGGAAACACAGCGATTATGGTGTTAAAGCAACGCAGTATTTTACCGGGGTTTGGCTTGGGGATGGGGTTCACGCTTCTGTACCTCAGCCTCATCGTGTTGATTCCGCTGGCGGCGCTTTTCTTGCGAACCACGACGCTGAGTTGGGAGCAGTTTTGGACGACGGTCACCGCGCCTCGCGTCGTGGCGTCTTACCGGCTGAGTTTCGGCGCCTCGCTGGTCGCGGCGCTTACCAATGGGGTGTTCGGCTTTCTCATTGCCTGGGTGCTGGTGCGCTACTCCTTTCCGGGCAAACGCCTCGTTGACGCCATCGTGGACTTGCCTTTTGCTCTCCCGACAGCCGTCGCGGGCATTAGTTTGACTTCACTCTTTGTGAAAAATGGATGGATTGGACGATTCCTCGAACCGTGGGGCGTTCAGGTGGCCTTCACCCCGTTAGGAGTAATCGCCGCTCTCATCTTCATTGGGCTGCCTTTTGTCGTGCGCACCGTGCAGCCCGTCTTAGAAGACCTGAATGTCGAGCTGGAAGAAGCGGCGGCGAGTCTGGGCGCTACTCGCTGGCAAACCTTTTACCGAGTCCTGCTGCCCGCAGTGTTCCCGGCGCTGCTCACAGGGTTTGCGCTCTCTTTCGCTCGGGCGTTGGGCGAGTACGGCTCGGTCGTCTTTATTTCCGGAAATATGCCGATGCGCACGGAGATTACGCCGCTGCTGATTATCACCAAATTGGAACAGTACGATTACGCCGGAGCAACCGCAGTTGCGATCGTCATGTTGGCGGCGTCCTTTGGTTTAATGTTGCTCATTAACCTCTTACAACGCTGGAGTAGCATCCGCCACGCAGCGGCGTGAAATGCAAAGTAGAGAAGCGAAATTCTCATGGCTGGCAGCATTGCTTTACACCACACCTCCAGCGCAGTCGCTCAACCTCGCGCCACTACCGAACCAGTATGGGTTCGACGGCTCCTGATTGGCGTTGCGTTATCGTTCCTCATTTTTTTCCTATTATTGCCGCTCGTCGCGGTTTTCGTCCAGGCGTTACAGAAAGGCGTCTTTGCGTATATCAATGCGTTGAGCCAACCCGATGCGATGGCGGCCATTCGCCTCACACTGCTGACGGCCGCCATCGCCGTGCCTCTTAATCTGGTGTTTGGCGTGGCGGCGGCGTGGACCATCACGAAGTTTGAATTTGTCGGCAAAAGCCTCTTGCTTACGTTAATTGATATTCCTTTTGCAGTGTCGCCGGTGATCTCGGGATTGATCTTTGTCTTACTGTTTGGTCTCCAAGGCTGGCTGGGCCCGTGGTTGTCTGACCATGACTTGAGAGTGATCTTCGCCGTGCCGGGGATCGTGCTAGCGACTATTTTCGTGACCTTTCCCTTTGTCGCGCGCGAGTTGACCCCTTTAATGCAAGAGCAGGGGACTGAAGAAGAACAAGCCGCTCTGGTGCTTGGCGCAAACGGCTGGCAGACCTTTTTTCGCGTCACGCTCCCCAACATTAAATGGGGGCTCCTATACGGCGTGATTCTTTGTAATGCGCGGGCGATGGGCGAATTCGGCGCGGTCTCAGTCGTCTCTGGTCATATCCGCGGTCAAACCAACACCATGCCGCTCTATGTCGAGATACTGTACAACGAATACAGCTTTGCTGCTTCTTTTGCCGTTGCTTCTCTCCTGGCGCTGTTAGCGTTAGTGACCCTGGTTGCGAAAAGCGCCGTCGAGTGGAAAACCGCCCAACAAATACTGGCCAACGAAAGAGCCGCCGTAAAGGAATCCGTATGAGTATCGAGGTCAAAAACATTGGGAAAACTTTTGGTGATTTTATTGCCTTGCAAAACGTGGATTTCCAAGCGCCAACCGGCGAGCTGGTCGCGTTACTGGGACCCTCTGGTTCCGGAAAAACAACGCTTTTACGCATCATTGCCGGGCTAGAGGCGGCTGATCACGGCTCTATTCTCTTTAATGGCGAAGATGCTACGACGCGCAGTGTCGGCGATCGCAAGGTGGGCTTCGTGTTTCAACACTATGCGTTGTTTCGACACATGACCGTCTTCGACAATGTGGCGTTCGGTTTACGCGTCAAGCGGCGACGCGAGCGGCCAACAAAATCCGCTATCCGTGACAAGGTCTCCGAGCTGCTCAGGCTCGTACAATTAGAAGGGCTAGCGGGTCGTTATCCACACCAGCTTTCTGGCGGGCAGCGGCAGCGCGTCGCTCTAGCCCGCGCCTTGGCTGTGGAGCCCAAGGTGCTATTGCTCGACGAGCCATTTGGCGCTCTAGACGCAAAGGTTCGCAAAGAGCTGCGCGCCTGGCTGCGCCGGTTGCACGACGAGCTTCATATCACCAGCGTCTTCGTCACCCACGACCAAGACGAAGCGCTGGAAGTCGCCGATCGCGTCGTGGTCATGAACCAGGGCCAGATCGAACAGGTTGGTACGCCTGACGACGTATTCCATCATCCCGCGACAGAATTCGTCATGCATTTCCTCGGCGACGTAAACGCCTTCCACGGTCGCGTCGACGCCGGCGTCGTCCAGTTCGGCTCGCTCGAACTGCCATTCCCCGAGGATCGTCAACAGATCACCGGCGACGCCCGTGTGTTCGTCCGCCCCTACGACGTCACGATCGACACCAAAACCAACGGTCTGCCCTCAATGGAGGCTAAGGTAGTGCGTGTCCACTCTGCCGGTCCTCTCGTCCGCGTGGACCTGCTCACCTCAGCTAACCAGTGCTTGACCTCGGAGATCTCGCAAGAACGCTTCGCCACCATGAATCTGCAGCCGGAAAGCCAGGTTTACGTGCGCCCGCGCCACATCCGTATCTTCGCTAGCGACGGTCAACGATGAAGAGTCACAAATGGTGAGCTAGCTCACTTTTTGAGAGCAGACGTAATGACACATGTAGATCAAACCAAAGCAGCGTCTGAAACACAGCGTTCTCCCTCTATCTTAACGTATTCCAATCCGCGGACAGTTCCGATTTCTACCCGTGCGACCGCGCTCGTCTTCGAGGACCCCAAATCGAGAATGTTGCTTCAGCACCTTTGTCGCGTTGCTCCGAGCAACGCGAGCATCGTGATTACCGGCGAGACTGGAACCGGGAAAGAACTGGTCGCCCGCTACGTACATGACGAAAGCGCACGGAGAAAAGAACCGTTTGTCGCTGTGAATTGCGCGGCGTTCTCGGAGTCCTTAATCGAGAGCGAACTCTTTGGTCACGAACGCGGCGCTTTTACCGGAACCGTGGCGGCGAAAGCGGGTTGGTTTGAGACGGCCAACGGCGGCACGTTGTTTTTGGATGAAATTGGCGATCTGCCCCTGTTGATGCAGGTCAAACTTCTCCGCGTGTTACAGGAGCGCGAAGTGGTGCGCGTGGGGTCCCGCCAACCGATCCCGATTGATGTGCGTTTGATTGCTGCGACCAACGTCAACCTGGAAGAGGCGGTGACGGCAGGCCATTTTCGGGCCGATTTGTATTACCGCGTGAATGTGGCGACGCTCCGGCTTCTGCCCTTACGCGAAAGGCCGGGCGATATTTTGCCGTTAGCGCATCATTTTTTACAAATATATAAAGATCGCCTTGGGTGCGCCGCCGCTAGTTTTTCACCTGAAGCGCTTGAACAGTTGGTTGCGTATCCTTGGCCTGGAAACATTCGTGAACTGGAGAATGTGATCCATCACGCGCTGTTAGTGTGCCACGAAAACCTTATCCGTCCCATCGACCTTCATCTCGCTCCTCTGCTGCCGAAGCCCACCGCCGTTCAGTCTCTTCCGCCAAATCCCTTGGAAGACACGCTGCGAGAGTTGTTCGAGCAAAATACCCCCGACCTCTACGAGTTTCTCCATGAGACCGTCGTGCGTACCGCGTACCTGTACTGCAAAAACAATCAGGTGCAGACTGCGCGTTTGCTCGGCATCAGTCGTAATATCCTGCGTTCGCAATTGAAGCATTTTGGCTTGATTGGCGGCGCTGAGGCCGCACACCGCGCAAATTATTAACTTAGATGAATACCGGCGGCGAAAGAGAAAAAGAAAGCAACCCTTGCCAGAAGAACCAATTGTCCCCGTTGTTCCCCATTTTCCTCTTTGGTTTTGAGCGCTAACGTGCGCGTCCTTTGGGGCCGCGACCACACTATTCCCAATCGTCGGCGGGTCTACTCACTTTGCCCGAGCTTCGCAAAATTGGCGAGGAGCATCAATCTTTTGTAGTCTGAAAGAGCGTGTCGCCACCCCCGGCTAGTGGTGGGAAAATGTTGAGCTGAAGACCCTCGGTCACTACCGTGCTCTTTTCAACATAGGCGTCTCCTGCAACCAGCATGGTCGCCTGCTCGTGCGGAATCTTCAGTACATCAATGACGTCCAACACGGTCGAGCCTGCAGGTAAAGTAACAGAAGTCCCTTCCTCGCTTCCCGGGGGAAGATACTTCTTCAATGTCGCAAACAGTTTGACGCGAATGGTAACGGTCTCTGCCATACCTAGTACCGGGGGACGCTCTGCATAACAGCGCCATAGGAGAACTGTGGCGGACGACCTTCTTTGAATCCCTGCCACTTCTCGCGCCGTTTAATAGCACTATGGATAACACCCATCTCGGCGACGCCAGTCTCATTCCCGACATAGACCGCGCCGACCAGGACGCCATTATTATCAACAACAATTTTTCGATACGACTCTGCGTCTCCTTGAGGCGACAACATTTTTATGCTGTCTCCCGGACCTTCACGGAAACGGCCAAGCTGCGCGAGGGTGACGTTAAATAACTCAACGACATTCATCCCCAAGCTGCCTGGATATGCTTGCTTCTTCCCTGCCATATTCGCGCCAGCCGTCCGGCCTTGCTCAATTGCTGTGGGCCAGATGGCGTAGATTGAGCGATCATCCGACAAGAAGTCTTTGGTCTCAGCCACATCACCAGCCGCATAAATGTCAGGATGATTGGTCTGCAAGTGCTCGTCGACCAACACCCCTTTGTTAAGAGAGATCGCGCCATTGCGCAAAAAGTCGATAGACGGACGAACGCCCGTCGCGACAACTGCCAGGTCCACCATGAAGGTATCTCCGCTTTGAAGCGTGACTTTGATACCATCGTTTTTCTGCGCAACTGCAGAGACGAGCGAGCCCGTGCGTACTGTTACCCCTTCATCACGAACGGCTTTGAGAAAGAGCTTCCCAGCCCCTTCATCGAGCAATTGGGGCAGCAGAATCGGCGCCATTTCGACGATCGTGAGTTTAATTTTCAACTTCCGTAAAGCTTCTGCGGCGAGCATGCCGATGGAGCCGCCACCGATCACCACCGCAGTCATAGCTTTTTCCGTAGCTACTTTCAGCCCTACCGCATCA
>CAZUFQ010000386.1:1233-6722 GCA_964618735.1 uncultured Enterobacteriaceae bacterium | reverse complement strand
CTTCCTGACATCCCCAAACGTTGCCGCATTCTCACCAAGTACTTTACTCACTCGTAGAATCCGCAGTCAACCAAATGGGGAACAAATACATGGTCAGAGATTTTGTCAAATTGTCGAGCAACCAGGACAAGATCTTATGGTTGGTGTGTGTGATAGTTACTCGGCTAATGGAAACCCACTGTGGGCGGCGGTTTCAGCTTCGAGGGCAGTGCGAAGTCGCCGCCCCGACGCCAGATGCTGCGGTCGCCGACGCTGCGACGATCAGTCCTCAGGATTCTGCTCAGCGCGACCCGACTGTATAGGTGGTGTCGAACAGGCTGGAGCTGTGCCACGGTGGCTCTAGTGCTCTTCCTGCGACGCTGGATCTGCATCTCCGGCAAGACGGTGCGGCGGTGGCCTTGTATGTGCAGTCACACTCGCAAACGTATTTGGTCTTTGATACAGAATGGGAAACAACAGCTGCAGGTCAATGGGCATGGCAGTGAGTGCTGTCCGAACTCTATTACACACCGGAGGCAACCGCAGCGGTGGAGGCGCTCCAGGCTGCTCAGACCGTACCTGCAGGGATCACACTACTGACCGTGTGAGTGTCCCAATGTCGGGTGGTTTGATTTCGAGAGTGAATCACGAAGGAGTTTAACAATGCACCCCCTTGAACAAGACTATCCTACGATTTCCGATTTACGAGCACGCGCACGTTGCCGCGTGCCGCGTAGCATCTGGGCATTTCTTGAGGGTGGCACAGGTGATGACGAGTGTGTACAAAGAAATCTCGATGGATTCGCCAATATCACACTGTTGCCGCGTTTGCTCAAGGGATCATTTGACCCAAAAATTGAGACCACACTGTTTGGCCAATCGTTCAAGGCTCCCTTCGGAGTTGCTCCGATCGGTTTATCAGGAGCTATTTGGCCGAAAGCCGAGTGTCTGTTAGCGGCCATGGCGGCCAAATATCGTATTCCGTACACGCTGAGCACGCTTGCCGGTGAGACGCCCGAAACGGTCGGCCCCTTTTCCGGTGACATGGGTTGGTTTCAACTGTACCCACCTCGCGATCGTCAAATCAGGGAGGATCTCCTGAAGCGCGTGAAGGACAATGGATTCCGCGTGATGGTGGTCACAGCGGATGTCCCCATGCCAAGCCGACGCGAGAGTATGACCCGTGCCGGTTTGAAAATGCCACCAGTCATCTCTCCACACTTCATCCTGCAAGCGGCGCTGTGTCCGGCCTGGACGAAGGCAACGCTGCAAGCGGGGTTGCCACGTCTCAAGACCATGGAAAAGTACGCCAATTCTACGCAACTGAGCGACCTGCTCCCGTTCGTGGCGCAAAATATTGGCGGATCGCTGTCGTGGGACTATCTGAAAGAGGTGCGCGATCTCTGGGACGGCCCACTAGTGGTCAAAGGCCTTTTACATCCAGCCGATGCAGAACAAGCCCTCTCCATTGGAGTAGATGGGATTCAAGTGAGCAATCACGGTGCTCGTCAATTTAACGGGTCCCCTGCTGCGATTGACGCTCTCCCTGCCATTGTTGAAGTGGTGAAAGGCAGAGCGGCGGTGTTATTCGACAGTGGCGTTCGCTCTGGCCTTGATATTATGCGGGCGCTTGCCTTGGGAGCTGATTTTATCTTGCTGGGACGAGCCTTCCAGTATGGGGTTGCTGCTCTTGGCCAAACCGGCTGTGACCTTGCCACTGAAATCCTGATCGCCGACTTGAAGAACAACATGACCCAAGCAGGGTGTGAATCCCTCAAGGAAGTTCGTGGGATGCGGTAAATGATGCAACACCGCCAGCTGGTGCTTCCTGGTAATGCTGCACATTTAGTGAGGTTGTAGTCGTCGGGTAACAGGGTGATGTTGCCATCACCCCATCCCCTCAGAACTGCTCGTACGGGTTTCCCCATAGGCAGCTCAAGCCTTTCAAACGCCCGTAGCCGGACGCGGCTTTGCTACCTGTAACCTTTGGCTATGCACTTGCCTGTGGCAGGCGGAATGCAGCAGCACCCGATTCTGGGCGCTGTCCGATCCACCGCTCGTGCGCCGGACGATATGGTGGTTGTGCCACCCCGTCAGGATGGTAATGGGCTGACCACATACGGGGCAGCAACCCTTTTGTTCGGGAGGGGTTATCGAAGGAATGGTCGCGGGGAGGTTATGCTACGCTGGGGGAGGAACAGAAATGGAAGAGAGGCGTGAGAGAGTAGGAGGACTCCCCGAGAAACAAGTCCACAATGGGGATCACGGTGGTAGAAGAAGGACGGGCACATGCACACGGGCAAACAACCTCCCCGCTGCAACCTCTGTGGCTGGGCCTTTGGGCTGACGCCCGAGAACGCGGTCCTCACCGAAGAATCACGAGTGCGGATTGAACGCCTGCTCCGCGAAAGCCTCTCGCGCCGCGGGATCTGCCGCGTCGTGGGCGTCGGTCGGCAGTGGCGCTGACAGTTCAGGGTTCTGCAGTTCCAGGCCGTCCCCCAAGCTCTCCATGTCAAGCCAGCCGCCGGCATCCCGGCGGTGATCCGGCAGCGGCTGGAAGCCGCGCCGGAGGAACTCGGGAGCTTTGGGGGCAAGAAGGCGAACCGACAGTGGGGGGGGATTGCGATAGAAGCCCGCACCCGCCAAGGCCTGGCGGTTCACGTGGGGGATCGCAGCCAGGCCCGCGCCCTTCGCGCATTCTCCGACGTCATTGACGATGATCCACGGGTGTTGCCCATCCTTCACCAAAGGATCAAAACGCTGCAACGCTTCTCCATTGATGTAGGAGATGTCCTTGGCGAAGCACATACGACGCTGATCTCGGGCCGAATATATCTACTTGATAAACAATACAAAGTCGCCATTGAGGAATTCTTACGCGTCATAGAGTTGAATCGGATTGTGAACAGGCCGGATCTCGAATTCGAGGCAAAGCGATGGCTGAAGGATTGTACCGTAGATCCAGTCGGCAGAGATTATAAGGCGAGGATCCGGCCCTATTTGCAGCAATCGATGTGGGGGCATGCTGTGACATAGGCTCTTTGTCTCGAAAGAGAAGAATTTCGCTGCCTGGATGAGAAACGTACACGCGCCCGAGCCCCCAAGAATGGCTTGCGGGTGTAGGGAAGTGACAAGGTGTCTTATCTCAATCCCACAAGCCTCTAAAGCGTTATCCCTTCACCGGGTTTTCATGATAACGGCCCGATACCGACATTTGTCATGTCACTCCCTCTTCTGTCTCTGGTGGACTCTGTACTTTAACCATTGAGGGGAGGTGCGGAGCGCCTCCCATAAGAATTCCCTTCTTGACATAGATGGGGTGAAGCTCCTGCCGGAACGCCGACAGCGACTGGGCAAACCACAAAGCGCCCATAATACATCCCATTCCCCCTAAGCGTAGGGTGGAGGCTGCCCCGATCCGGTGCGCGGCCCATCCAGCCAGTAAACTACCAAAGGGGGTAATGCCCATCACCGCCATGGTGTAGAAACTCATCACTCTTCCGCGCTTCTCGTCGTCGACAATGGTCTGCAACAAGGTATTACTGCTAGCCATCTGGACCATAAATCCTAGCCCTGTCACAACCAGAAACGCCATCGCGAGCCAGAGGAAATGAGAAAACGAAAAAGCGATCAGGCCCACGCCAAACGTACCAGCGGCCAGTGGAATCATGTGGCCTAAGCCCAATACGGATTTACGCGCCGCGAGCACCACCGCTCCCATCAGCGCTCCTATACCAACAGACGCCATGAGAAGACCTAGAGTTGTGGACCCTCCGCGCAGCATTTCGGTGGCAACCAGCGGCATTAAGACCGTATAGGGCATGCCAACAAGACTTACTAATGCTAGAAGTAAAAGGATGTGACGAATAGGCAAAAAACCGGTCACATACGTCCAACCATCACGCAGTTGTTGGCTTATCTTACCTACGGCTTCCGCTGGCCTCTGGCGCGGGGCAATCGTCATAGCCAGTAGCGAGGCAATAACGGCAAGATAGCTGAGTCCATCGAGCAGGAAACACCACCCTTCACCCATTACCGCGATAAGAACACCCCCCAGAGAAGGCCCCAGGAGACGCGCGACGTTGACCATGGAGGAATTGAGCGCGATCGCATTTGCTAAGTCCTCTCGTCTTTCGATCATCTCCACGACGAAAGCCTGTCGCGCGGGCATGTCGAACGCATTGATAATCCCTTGAAAGAGGCTGAGGAAGAGCACATGCGTGATGGTAATGAGACCTGTCAGCGCCAAAAGGGCCAACGCCAGAGATTGCAACATGGCCAGCACTTGCGTCACCACTAATAAATAATGGCGGTTCCACCGGTCGACGAGAACACCGGCAAAAGGCGTCAGCAGAAAGGCCGGAATCTGTCCAGCAAACCCTACGAGGCCTAGCAAGAGGGCGGACTTCGTCAGTCGATATACCAGCCAACTTGTGGCGATCCGCGTCATCCACGTGCCGATAAGGGAAATGCTTTGTCCACTAAAGAAGAGCCGATAATTGCGGTGGCGCAAGGCGCGGAGCAGAAACAGTAGCCCTGTCGCTTTGGGGACGGTAGCGGGGCGCGCGAAGGAAGAGGAAGGAGTCTTCACCTGCATAACTTCACTATAGTCGTCGACGCAGCACAGAGCTGAGGAACCCTGGATTTCATGGGAGCTCTGCCAAGAGACGACATCTTCATACTAAACGAACAGCTGAAGGAAGAGAAGCGATATGTTCTGAAGAGCACTTTATACTCTCACAAGGGGTCCGGTGCAATTTGCAGAAATAATTCGGCGTCACTCGATCTTGCGAGCTTGCGGTTGGGACTCTGTTCGTCGTGTCCTCGACACCCCGCTTTTGCGCCGCTTATAGTCACCCGCGTCTCGATCTGAGCAGGACGGCTGATGCTTGACGCAGCGTCGACACTGTCCCGCTTGAACAGGATGACTTGAAAAAGGAGATTGCCTATGAGAACGATTCGGTCCCTCAGCTTCGCAAGTCTCCCCGCGTTCATGCTGGTGTATGAGATTGCAGCTGGGGAAGGCAGGGTTTATGAAGAGCATTGGCGAGGATGCCGAGGGTGAACTGTATGCCGTCACCGGGAATTTCACACCCACCGGCTTCCAGGGCCGGATCTGGAAGATCATCGACGTATCGAAATGAACTTGTGAAATCGATAGGTGCTGGGTAAACTCGGCATCCATAATCACCTGCCTATATTGTCACCGTCTGGCTACTCAGCACGATGGACATGACAGTTCCGTGCCGGTGCAGCGCCTGTGTTTCGGCTTCAGCCTGCGCGGCGCAGGTCTCCAGCTCCACCGCAATGCACCGTAAGACCTACGCTGTCAAACCGCCCTGCGAATCCAACGGGAGATTTCAGCTGGGCTAGGGGAGGTGGTGTGGTGCTTTCGCGTTTCATCCCTGACAAACGGGAGATTGTCCGCCCAACGAAGAGTGCTATGGTAAACTGCTATGGCGCTTTCTCCTCAACGTCCCGCCGTTGCGCCCTCGTCCCTGTATCGCCGG
>CAZUFQ010000386.1:0-1223 GCA_964618735.1 uncultured Enterobacteriaceae bacterium | reverse complement strand
TTCTTCTTCAGCGGCCCGCCGTTGGTGCCCTGTTCCTTTTTTGCCTGGTATGCCGTTGGCAATGGATGCTCCAGGGGATTTTAGTCCTCGCGGTCCTGGTGTCAGGGATGGGGGGGTATCGACGTGTACTCTTTCTCCTCTGTTTGCTGCCGATTGCCTTTACCCCTTTTTCCTCTGCGCGCTTGCGTCTGCATCGTGCTCTGGAACGGGCGCTGACCTCAACGCCGCACACGGCGGCGCTGCTCTCCATCCTGGCTGGGTTCGGTGTTATGCTCGACGTCGTGATGATCGCGCAGTTGCTCACCGCCCGGCTCGGCAGCCCCGTCCCCATTCTGTACAGCACGGGCATAGCCTGGCTCGGCCCCATTTGGTTCAGCGCCCATGCGTTGCTGTTCCTGGGCTATGTGGTGATCGATGTCGCACGCTGGAGCGGATATTGGCTGACCCAGGCTCTTCATCGCTGGTGCTCTTTCTCGTATGAGGCTCCGGTTTCTCCCGAGCGGCGACGGTTTCTTCAGCAGGTTGGGGTCCTCGGCGCCGGAGCGCCCTTTCTTCTCTCCCTCTCCGGTGTGAAACTCACGTATGATTTCCGCGTGGAAGAGCGGGAGCTCATCCTTCCCCACTGGCCGCCATCCCTGGATGGGCTACGCGTTGCGCACCTATCGGACATTCATGTCGGCGGGGCGATGAACCGCGACCGATTGCTACGGATGGCTGCCCTCACGAACAGCGCCCGGCCGGAGTTGGTTGTGCATACCGGTGACTTTCTCACTCACCGTGAGGGGGATTTCGATCTACCCCTGTATGAAGCCCTTGCACGGATCACGGCTCCCTACGGGCAATGGGCCTGTCTCGGTAATCACGACTTTGACCTGCCGGAACGACTGGTGTCCCGGCTCCGTCAAGCCGGAGTCACTACTCTGCGCAACACGCTGACCACCCTTTCGCTGCACGGCCAGTCGTTAGAGCTTGGCGGCATCGACTTCCAGGTGCGGGGGCTTGGTAGAGAGACACAGAGCTACCCTCGCATTGTCCAGTCTTTCGGACCACGCGGGCCTCTGCCTCGCGTGCTGTTAATTCATGATCCGCGAGCGTTTGCGACCCTCCCGCGGGGCTGCGCCGATTTGGTGCTCTCCGGGCATACGCACGGCGGCCAGGTCGGCATCCAACTATATGGAGAGCACACCAAGAATTGGGGAGAGAGATAGTGTATAAGACACACC
>CAZUFQ010000385.1:0-6724 GCA_964618735.1 uncultured Enterobacteriaceae bacterium | reverse complement strand
CCTCACCGACCCCAGGATAAACACGCCAATATTTTGTGCAGACCAGCAGATTCAAAGATAAGACGTCCATAATGTCTGACGCTGTAGCCGAGCAATACGAATTGCGGAGAATCTTCCTTGCGGGCATAGACTGCGGATTCAGTTGGATTACGATCTCCTACGTAGACCGTAGTCGTCGTGTTCTTGTTCGCGCCACTAATCTGGATGACGGCGTGCGGCTGGGCCAGACCATACGGAGCAAAATCCTTTGTGGACTGTTCAACAATCTGGACCTCTTTATCCGACGTCAGCAAATCAACCAAGCTCTCAAACAAAGCTGAGGTGACGTTGACTCCAGCCGGTTCGAGAATTTCCCAATTTTGGCCGGCTTTACGAGCGTGAATGGTTGTGCCTCGCAATTGTAACACCAGCTCATGCACATCATCCCGAGCAATAGGAAGAAAACGGCTTTGCTGAACGGCGCGAGGACCACGCACCGGTTTGTCTGCGTCAGGCCTCCACTCGAATAGAAAATAGTAGATGCCCAGAACGAGACTTAGGCTGTAATATACTGTGATTTTTCGCCACGTCATCCTCGCTGCCTCCGCCACAGAAAAATGCCGATTCCCATTATGAGGAACGTGCTTGGCAGTGCGACAGTGCTGACCCAAAAGACCCAAGTTCCCTGCTCTGCACTAAGGAACAATTGATTGACGCCCGTACGTTGTGATTCTGGTCGAGCGGCCATCTGTGCAATATCTTCCGCCAACCAGTTGATTGCGTTGACTAAGAGGTCTTTATTCCCTCCTTGTTCTAAAAGCGCATTGTTGCTGAAATCTACATCCCCAAACACGACGATACGCCCAAGTTTATCTCCCACCTTGAGATCAACTTCTCCCGCTATCGGTATGGGACCATGAATATCGCGGCCTTCAACAAACGTAACAAGCCCATCATTGCTAATACTTTGCTCAGCCGTAGCGAACCCCTCCCCTGACGTCGCTAAGATGGGCCGAGGGGTAATATTCTTATTTGGCTCTGTTCGCACCTCTACGACTCTGGCTAACGAAAAGATGGGGGGCGCGTTCACTGAGGAGATCATTTGGTGCATATGGGACGTGGGAGACGTACGAAAAGTGACGACCTCCCCAGCGTAGAGCCGTTTTGAAGGGTCGACGGCAACGAGCGGAGGAAGGTGAACGTTATATTTCTCTAAGAATGAGATAAGCGAAGGGGCAGTCGTAGTGTCGATAAGGGCAAGCAGCGCGCCACCGCGTTGGATGTAGGCGTCCAGAGCCGCAAGTTCGAATTCAAGCAGTGGCGCGCGTGGATTCAGGAGCACGACAACTGCAGCATCATCTGGCACGGCTCCCGTTGTTGAAAGCGTCAACGGCTTGGCATAGTAAAACTCATCCGCCATAGCGCCGCGCAATTTTGTATAGCCCCGTTGGGGATTAGAATTGCTAAGGTCGCCTTCATCATGTCCAGTCAGGAAATAGATGCCTTTCTCACTATTGCGCGTGACTTGGAGTAGCGTGGCAATAACACCATTTTCTCCTGTGTTCAGAAGAGCGCTTTTCCTGTGGCCTCTCGATTCGAAGACAAGAGTGCCATACTGGTTGGCGTTGTATTAACGCGCGAGCGCCGGATTGCGGTTGATTTCGACAAGCCGATAAGAGAAATGGTGAGACAGTTGCGCCATGCGTGAGAGCATATCATCCACGAAAAAATTTTCCGGCCGATCGCTGTTCACGAAAGCGAACGCTTGGACGTCCTGTTTCAGATTGCTGACGACCCGCGCCGCCCGCGGGGAAAATGTAAATTTTTTCTGAGGAGTCAGGTCAATACGGCGATTATGAGAAGCAAGAATCGACTGCGTAAAGATCAAGAGGCAGAGGAACCCGATCGCACCCACAACCAGTTTGATAATGTTTTGGAGATTTGCGCTCACTGCCGTCCTCTCCATTGACGCGCGCCGAGGGAGCGTAAGGTCAAGAAGCTGAAAAAAGCGATAAAAACGAAAAAGAAAGAGAGCTCTTTTGAATCGATAAATCCTTGTGCGAAACTTTGGAAATGCGTCACCATGGACAATCGGGAGAGCACGCGGAGAAATCCTTCGTTCGTCGCGCCTTCGTTCCAGCTAATAATCCAAAAGAAGAGCGACACGCCTAATGCGGCAAGCCCTGCGACCACGATATTATCGGTGAGAGAGGAGATAAACAGGCCACAGGCGATAAACGCCAGCGCAATAGCAACCAATCCCGCATAACCAGCGAGCACGATTGTCCAATCGAACTCCTGTAATGAATACATGAGGAACGGATAAACGGCAGTGAAGGACAACATAAAGAGGGTAGCAATTGCACACGCGCAAAATTTCCCCCACAAGAGTTCAGCATCGCGCATTGGATAGGTTAAGAGCAGCTCGATCGTGCCTAAGCGTTTTTCTTCAGCGAACAGTCGCATGGTGAGAAACGGAACAGTGAGCAAGACGACGAGACGCAGATCGGTAAACAAAAGCTGCCAAAAATTTTCCATAATGTTAATGCCGAATCCGAACTGCACGTAGAAAATGAGATCGGTATAAAAATAATATCCGCTGAGGAGCAAAAACACGGACGAAATCAAATAGATAAAAGGAGAAAGAAAATACGAACGTAATTCTTTACACAGCACAGCCCAGAAGTTCCCAAACGCTTTGCTGCCCAACGTAGTGCCCTTTCTTTTACGCTGCGAGATTCTGTTGGTCTGTGAGTCGCACGAAAAGTTCTTCAAGTCCCATGGTCATGGGGCGGAGTTCATACAAATCCCATCCCCTACTAACCACGAGTTGAGCAATTTCTTTAGTGATGTTGCGGTCCGGAGAAGTAACAAAAAATGGATGCCCATCTTGCTCTTCTCGCTGTTCTGGTGCGTCTTCCGATTCTGAAACCTCTTTGACGCCAGGGAGGGCGCGTAACGCCCTGTAAACTTCAGCACGAGGTCCTCCCGTCCGGAGGAAGATACGAGCCGCACCCTGCACGCGCGCGCTCAATCCCTCAGCCGTGTCTTCAGCGACGATGCTGCCCTTGTCGATGATGACCACACGATGACAGGTGAGCCCCACTTCAGGCAAAATATGACTCGATAATAAGACGGTAGTTTTTCCGGCCATCTTTTTGATAAGTTCCCGCATTTCGATGACTTGATGCGGATCGAGTCCCACGGTTGGCTCATCAAGAATAAGCACTTCCGGCTCGCACAATAGCGCCTGCGCAAGCCCCACACGTTGTCGGTATCCTTTAGACAGGGTGCCAATATGGCGACGCGCCATGTGTTCGATATCGCACTCGCCAAGGACACGATCGACTTGCTTTCTCCGCTGAGCAGCCAGGTCTCCTTTGACACGTGCAGCAAATTCCAGGAATGAGCGGACCGTCATGTCGGGATAGAGTACGACATTTTCGGCGAGATAGCCGAGACGACGTCGAACCTCTAAGGATGAAGTTTCAACGTCGAGGCCCGCCACAATGACTTTTCCTTCAGTGGGGGGAAAAAAGCCGGTCAGGATGCGCATAAGCGTCGTTTTCCCCGATCCGTTGGGACCGAGCAGCCCTACGATCTCTCCTTTCTTGACATCAAAAGAGACATGATCGAGAGCGCGAACCTGACCATAATATTTCGTGACATTATGGACTTCAATCATAATGAAGACCGTCAACTCGTTTCCGACCTCTGAGTCGGATGAATGCGTTACTGAGCTGCTGGGGCAGCGGCTTTCTTCAGTCGGCTGACTTCCACTTCGAGCGCCTGTTTCGACCGCATCATCTCATCGCGCGCTTGATTGGCATTTTTGAGATTCGTATCGCATTCTGCCAATTTAGACCGTAAGCTGCCGGTTTCACCTGGCAAAATACCGGTGAGAAAAGAAGAGGTTAACCCTAATCGCTCGCAAGCCATCCCTGAAAGAAAGAGAGACAACCATACCACAGTGACACCCACATAATGCCATACTGCTTTCTCTAGCGACTGCTCTTCCATTGCGTGTTCTACTTCTGCCATGACTACCACCCTCCTTATGTCACACTATAAAAATAAAGTGGGCTTCTAACTAGCAGAAAAGTACACAAGGGGAAAGGCATCAGGTGAATCGCGTTATGTGAGTAGACGAGAGCAATTTGAGAAGAGAGAAACGCGCGTTTCGCGTCCCTCTCTTCTACTATCCAGTACGATTAGCGTGCGCTCTGGATCAGGAAGTTCACAGAGTAGGCTTGTTCCGTGTTAATGGGAGTGGCTTCGTTGAAATACCACTCATTCACCCATTCACTCGGCTGCACATAGCCAGACGGCGCATCCCACTTGGTGGAGTGCACGGTCTGTAGGTCCGCCATCATGCCATGCGGCGTGAACGCCCACACGTCCGTGTAGTTGTACTTGCCGCCTTCAAGCGGTTTGGTCGGATACCCTTCGTACGGCTTCGACACATACTCAAACATGTTGAACCACAGCTTCCACAGCTCGCCACCTTGGTCAAAGACTTCAGCAAAGTTCATCCCATGGAAGTCTTTATCAAGGTACATAAGGCGCTTGGAATAGGCATACTGGCTATACGCAGTCGGGACACCTTCCACGACATAGACAGGACGTTTTTCCCAAGTGATGTTGCAAGGCATAAAAGCCAAAGGACCACCCTTACCATCAGGCGGGGCGCACCACACTTTGCGAGTGCCGTATTCCCCCATATGCACAGGAGCAAGAATCTGCTTTTCGGCGAGCAACCGGAAGGTCCAATAGGACACTTTGGAGTTGAAGCCCCACAGGGAGTCGAGATCCATATCTGCGCCCCAGAATGCATCACTCCGGTTCGCGACGCTGATCCGACGCACGCGGCGTAATTCCGGAAGGTACATGTAGGAGTCGTCTGGGACATCAACGCCCAGATAGCGGTTATTCAACACGCCTGCGCCTTTGAGATCGTTCGGAATGAACAAAGGACCAAACTGTTCCGTATACCGCATCGACGGGTTGTGTGGGACCGTGGGCTTCGGGTCCGTATACAAACGGCCCGTCCACATCATGCGACGCCAGAACTGGGACCCGTACGTGCGTTCCAATTCGCCTTTGCCATTCACAAGTTCGGTGATCCACTCCGTCCCGACGTTATCTACGTATTGAGGCTTCTGCTCTTGGTTCCACATGAGCTTGAACCCAGCCATCGGATCATTGGGGTCAACGTTGGGGAACGGCAATCCGGAAACGTAGTTGTAAATTTCGTGCCCGTCCGCAGAGAGCTTGACCTGGCCGGAATACTTTTCGGTGGCTTCCTTAAAGAGTTTGGGCAACTCGACTTTTTTGTAGGGACCGACTTTAATCGGCATGCCGCGTTCCACAAACCATTTGATCCCTGGGATCAATAGATCGCCAGCTTGATCCATGTTTGCTTTGGTGATGGTGTCGCCCTCTTTTACGTCGGCTTGTGTCAACGTGGGGGAGAGAAAACTGACAACTGCCGCCGCCATGAGCGCGCTAGCGGTCTGTGTCCAACGAGATGACTGCATGAGATGCCCTCCTTATACCGTTGGGGGTTAGAGGTTGATAATAAAATATGCAGCTGTGTCGATCATAAAGGCGAGCTGCTTTGTCCTTGCCGTACTCATAAGTAGTCTATAGCCGTGGGTGGAGCGCGGGTTGTCATGTAAGGAACCTTCTTTCCTTTTCCCTATTTTCATCTTCATATTAGCAAGAGTGCCAAAAAAGGGGTGTCTAAAGCAATACGCTGGTAGGAGGTTTTTCTCCCCTCCTAGAGGATGGTTCTTTGTGACGATTTGCCAAAGGGCGGTTTCGACACGACTCTCTTAATGAGCACGGAGGCTTCAGTAAATGTCCCCCCTTGACTCCCGAGGTCGCGGAGGTTCTTCTTTGCCCTCTCCCTATATTGCCCCAACAACCCTATTCCCAGAAACAAAATTGATTGTCCTCATAACCGCTTTTAGGGAAGCCTGTCAATCAGGCTGGTCTTTCGCGGAGAATAAAGCGCGGCTTCAAGACAACAACCATAACGGGAAGGAGGGTTATTGTTGTCAAAAAGCTAATGCCCATCCACAAGGCCAGCAGAATACCCATCTCAGAGTTGAAGCGAATGTGCGAAAAAATCCAGAGCAAGGTGCCGAGAATCATGGTGATCGCGGTGAAGCTCACCGATTTCCCCGACGTCGCTACGGCCGCGCGCACAGCGTCGTGCAAGGTAATGCCAGTGCGATACTCTTCGACTATACGACTAACAATGTACAGACCGTAATCGATCCCAAACCCTACTCCTACAGTAACAACCGGCAGCGTGTTGATGTTGATGCCGATGTTGCGGGCTCCCATGTAGGCGTTCACCACCGCGTTGGCGATCAACAAGGGAATCAACATATACACGCCAGCCATGAGTGAGCGATAGGTGAAAACAAGCACGAGAAAAATCGTGGCAAACCCAAGCACGTTGACCATGATGTCGTTCTTCAACAACTCGTCGTTGGCCGCCGCAAGCACGCCGAGTCTGCCTCCTGCAAGCAGAAAATGCGCGGTTTGCAACGGGTTGGCGTTGATGAAGTCTTGCGCTCGTTTGATGATGCGGCGAATGTTCTCGCTCTTATGATCCGTGCAGTAAAACCAGATCGGCGCCGCTCGGAGTTTGGCGTCGATGAAGCGATTGGTGTCCTGATAGGAGTTCCCACTGAAATATTCGGAGAGCAAAAGACTCAATTGGCTTGCGGTTCGC
>CAZUFQ010000384.1:0-6727 GCA_964618735.1 uncultured Enterobacteriaceae bacterium | reverse complement strand
AATAGGAGGTCGCCACAATCTTCCGGGGTTTCTCTGGGGCCGTAAATTGGGATTGGCGGCGTTGACAAGGAAGGAGGTTGGCGTAACATCGGGCAAATTAATCTCTATCGTAATGCGGTCAAAGGGGAATTCCGATTGGTGAAGACTGAGCCATGATGCGTATGCCGTGATGCGTGAATCAATAGCCTTTCTACTTAGTGTTCGCAATACGTTTCACGCATCACGCGCTACGTATCACGGTTTTCGGAGAAAACAACTTTATGGATGTGACTATTCGTTTTGCAACGCTAGCCGACGTTGAAACGATTCTCTTGTTTATAAAAGGTCTCGCCGCCTTTGAACACGAACCCGACGCCGTAAAAGCCACGACCGACGACCTGCTGCGCGACGGGTTTGGCGCGCAGCCTAAGTTTGAAGTGCTGATCGCTGAACGTGCGGGAAAACCTGTCGGCTTGGCCCTCTTTTTCCCGACCTACTCCACATGGGAAGGGCGCGCAGGCATTCACCTGGAAGACATTTTCGTCATCGAAGAAGAACGTGGGAACGGGGTAGGACAGCAACTCGTAACCCGCCTCGCTACACTAGCTGTAGAGCGCGGCTGTGCGAGACTAGAGCTATCGGTCCTGCACTGGAACCCTGCGCGAGAGTTTTACCATCGTCTCGGTCTGCATCACATAGAAGAATGGCTGCCGTATCGTGTCAGCGGTGAGGCGCTGAAGAAGTTAGCGGCAAAGACGAGAAAGTAGGGTGCGCGTGCGCACCGATCAATACTACTCCACTCCGAGTCTTTTCTTTCCTTCCGGCGACATCATGTCCGGATGCCAGGGCGGGTCCCATACGACTTGCACGTCGGCTTCAGCTACTCCAGGCAACACTTCAATCCGGTGTTGCGCGTCGCGAGCGATGGATGGTCCCATGCCGCAGCCTTGCGCAGTAAGGGTCATCTGCACGAACACGCGACTGTCCCCATCGGGCAACGGTTCAAGCTCAAGATTATACACCAAGCCAAGGTCTACGATATTGATAGGAATTTCCGGGTCGTACACGTTTCTGAGCTGATCCCACACCATCTCTTCGGTGACTGGACCCTCGTTCGCTCCCGTCGTAGCTGCACGGGAAACAGCGTCGCGCTGCGTCTTGCCAAGGGCGTCGGCGTTACCTCCAGAGATGCGATAGAGGTTTCCTTGCGTCGCGAGTCTGACTGTGTACGTGTCTCCCAATGCCTGAGTGATAATGACGAGAGAGCCTTTGGGGAGGGTGACCATCGAGCCGAGCGGGATTTGCTCGGCTTGGCAATCTCGCAACAGTTCAATTTCTTCGTGAGCCATAGATTCTTCCTAAATAACGTACTGCTAAATGTGAGTAAAAAGCGCCCCAAGAGCAGAAAAAGGCTTTAATGTAACGCGTGCGGCTCGCTGAGTGTAGACGCGGAAATTTGCGCGTCAAAACGGGGGCCGAACGTGTTCGTAATTTGGTAAGTGCCGTGAATCGTACCAAACGGCGGGGTGAGCGGGCATGCGGACGTATATTCAAAAGATTGTCCGGTCGCGAGCACGGGTTGTTCCCCAACTACGCCAGGACCTTGGACTTCTTCAACTTTCCCGTTGGCATCGGTGATGATCCAGTGACGGCTAATAAGCTGCACGGTTTCCTCACCTTCATTGGAGATCTGAATAGTGTACAAGAAAAACCACTGCTGCTGATTTGGGCGCGAACGAGACGGATCGTACTGCGATTTGACCCGCACCCGCACCCCTCGTGTGACTGTTTCAGAGGAAAACACAATAATCTCTCCCTCGTGAAAATACTGTAAGGAGTGTACTGAGCACCCTGTCTGCCGTCAACGGCGGCAACAGCCGCTTGACAGCAATAGGAAGATAAAGGCACAGGGAATGCAGTTGCTCTATGAATTGCTAAGAGACTACACGATGTAGGGAGAGATGAGCAACCATGGGGAGTGTAATGAAAACTTACAATATCGTTGTCCTCAGAGGCGACGGTATCGGTCCAGAGATCATCGACGCTGCGCTCCAAGTTCTCGAAGCAGTTGAGGAGCGTAGCGGCAATTTTCAGTTAGCGCTCCAATTTCATGAAGCGGGCGCCGCATATTATCGACAGACGGGGACGAACCTGTCGCAAGACACATTTGCCGCCTGTGAGAGAGCAGACGCCATTCTGAAAGGACCGATGGGGCTTCCTGAAGTGCGTAATCCGGACGGTACTGAAGCGGGCATTCTCGGCGGCGTGTTGCGCAAAGGGTTGGATCTCTACGCAAATATCCGACCGATTCGCCTTTTTCCAGAAGTGAGTTCCGCCTTGGCTGGGAGACGCGCCGGCGACATCGATTATGTGATTGTTCGGGAAAACACTGAAGGCGCGTATTTTTCTCGTGGTCGGGGCGACGTGACGCCAGAAGGCGTGCGAGATATCATTTCCATCACTCGTGCTGGAACCGAGCGGATCGTACGCTACGCATTTGAACTGGCGCGTAAACGCGCCGGAGCGCCGCAGGATAACGTCAAGCGCGTCACTTGTATTGACAAGAGCAACGTCCTGCGCGGCTTTGTGTTATTTCGGCAGATTTTTCTCGAGATTGGTGAACAGTATCCGGATATTGAGAAAGACTGTCTCTATGCCGACGCCGCCGCGCAAGCCTTAGTGCTGTGGCCCGAGCGGTTTGCGGTGATCGTCTGTGAAAACTTCCTCGGCGATATTTTTAGCGATTTAGGCGCCGCGACCGCGGGCGGACTCGGCTTTTGCGGCTCGGCGAACATCGGCGCTGCCCACGCGATGTTCGAGACCACACACGGATCGGCTCCATCGTTGGCGGGGAAGGATAAAGCTAATCCTATTAGCGCGATTCTGGCGGCGGCGATGATGCTGGACCACTTTGGCGAGTCAACGGCAAAAGATCGAATCGTGGAAGCGGTCGAAGCCGTGTGTAAGGGGAAAAAGGTATGGATTGATAGCGACGGCTGTCCGGTCGAGGGGACACGTGCTGTTGCTGAAGCGGTATGTGATGTGATTAAAGAAACGTAAATTGATTTTAAGAGAGAAGGCGAAAAGGGGAAATGGGAATGCGCAATCATGGGGGGTGCTTGCACCCCGCAGAAAGCAGAAATGGGGGGAGCGCGTCCCATCCCACTTTGCCGCCTTGCCGTGTGGCTAACAACTCAGAGCTCAAAGCTTTTTCAGAGGCAGGAGGGACTCATGAAATTCGGTCTTCATTATCAAATACCATGCAGGCCTGAGCAATCACCCGTACAGCGCTATCGCGATACGATTGAACAAGCGGTCCACGCCGAAGCCTTGGGCTTCGAGTCCGTCTGGCCGGTTGAGCAACACTTCAATTCCGAGCTCTCGATTTCACCCTCGCCGCTGCTAATGTTATCAGCGATCGCCGAGCGTACCCAAAATTTGCGACTGGGGATCGCCATCGTGCTGCTCTCATTGTCTCATCCTGTGCGTGTGGCTGAAGAGATTGCTACGCTCGATGTCATTAGCAACGGTCGAGTGGAGTTTGGCGTCGGTCGCGGCTCGATTCCAACGCACTTCAGCGGTTTCGGCTTGCAGCAATCGGAAAGCCGGGGACGCATGGTCGAAGGACTGGACCTCATTCTTCAAGCGTGGGCGTCGGAGCGGTTTAATTTTCACGGGCAGTTTTACCAAGTTGACAATCTCTCCATCGTGCCCAGACCGGTGCAGCAACCGCACCCGCCTATTCGCATCGCCGCCAACAGTCCTGACACCTTTGAGTGGGCCGGACAGCAAGGCTATCCTATTTTTGTCGCCTCGCAGGTGAACCCCTACCGTAAGATCAAGGAACTGTTGCCGATCTATCGTCAAGCGCGACAGAAAGCTGGACTGCCGGAGGCGAGTGCTAACGATGTGACCCTGCTTGGGCCTCTGTATGTCGCCGAAAGTCCCGCTCAACTGCGAGAGGAACTTGAACCGAGCATCAAGCGTTTCCTTGGATCGGTGGCGTCTATTTATGCCTCGGTGGGTCCGCTGCCGGAAGGTCGCATCAAAGAAGTGTTAGATCGGGTGCGGCAAATGACGTATGAGAAAGTCTGCGAGGTGATGGCGATTTTTGAGACTCCGGAGCGTTGTGTTGAGCGCTTAAAGCAGTATCAACAGGACTTCAACATGGATCGGATGATTTGCTGGTTCAATCCGGGCGGGATGGTGCCGCACGTCTGCGTCATGCGCAGCATGGAGTTGTTCGCCAAAAAAGTCATGCCGCACTTTCAGTGATAAGGAGGAGGGTGCGCTTGCGCATCAAAAGAATTTCCCTCGCCCCTTGGGGGAGAGGGCGCGGGTGAGGGGTAGAGCGTTGAATTATAAACGTGAATTTCTTGATCTGTTGCTAAAGAAAAACGCCTTCAAAATCGCCAAAGACACTGATTCCTTTTTCAAACTCAAGAGTGGACGCATGAGTCCAACGTACGATTGGCATATTGACCATGAGGGGAATAGGACGAGGAGAATGGAGTCTCAGCCATGTCTACAACGATATTCGTTATTTCTGATCTGCATTTGGGCGGCGAGCCGGGACCAAAAGGCTCGCCTGGTTTCCAAATGTGTCCTCCGGCCAACCAGGCACGTCTGGCCCAGTTTATAGAAAGTTTGCCGGCTCGCCAGCCAGAAAAAGATGTCCGTTTGGTCCTGGCCGGTGATGTTGTAGACTTTCTTGCTGAAAGAGAATGGGCAGCATTTACCTTAGACAAGAACGAAGCTCAAACGAAATTGCAGCGAATCATTGACCAGACACAGTTAGTTTGGACCGCCCTGAAAGGGTTCATTGCTCGTGGAGGTGCTTTGACACTTATGCTCGGCAATCACGATATTGAGCTGTGTTTGCCCGGAGTCCGTCATCTTCTTTTGGAGACACTTGGAGAAGGCAGGATCGAATTTCTCTACGACAATGAAGCTTTCTCCTTTGGGCCAGTCCTCATCGAGCACGGCAACCGGTATGACGAATGGAATGCGGTACCACATGGCGCGTTGCGGCGCGTGCGGTCGCAACTCTCTCGCGGCATGTCAGCGCAATTCTTTCCCATGCTTCCAGGGAGTCAACTTGTCGTTGAAGTGATGAACCGGCTTAAGGCAGATTACTCTTTTATCGATCTTCTCAAACCTGAAGATGCTGGCGTACTGCCTATTGTAGCGGCCTTAGGAGCAGGGAGCGTTCGAGATATTTGGCAAGGGTTCCGCAAGTATCTACAAACTCGAGAGATCGAGTTCGACGATAATCGACAGCCACTGGACGAAACCTTTATCGCTGCCCCAAACGACCGTGATCAGCAGATGTTCGATCTGGCAGAAGATATTGCCGCGGGTGGTGATGCGACCCAGGTGAGTGCTGTTTCTGACTTGTGGCAGGGGGCGCGAGCTGCCGTTTCTGCAACTGTGCGTGAATATCGTCGCAAAGCGTTGTTCAAGGCCTTGCGAGGACTTGTTGATCATCACCGTCTGACTTTCGATGTGGAGGTGGAGAATTCTCTTTATCTCACCGGAGCCAAGACCAGTGCTGCTTGCGGGTACGCAGTTATCGTGTATGGTCACACTCACCTTGCCAAACGAGTTCCATTGGAGTCAGAGAAAAATCTGCCGGTATACCTGAACACTGGCGCCTGGGCCGATCTCATGCGCATCCCCGATGCGGTATGGGCAGAAACAGAAGATGCTGCTCGTTCAGTGCTCGATAAATTTGTTGCAGATCTCGAAAGTGATAACGTTGCTCAGTGGCGTCGGGCGGCGCCAACCTTTGCCAAGATTGAGGTAGCAGGAAACCAGGTGGTCAGTGCAGACGTGTATTTTGCTGATGGTGACAATGACGAGCGGGTCACAACAGTGGGCCTGCTGAAACGACTCGCACCTGAGGTGAACAATGGCTGATGTACTGGAACTCATGAAAGAGGCGTGTGCGCATATTTCTGGACCGGACGGCACGGGTACTGGCTATATGGTTGCGCCGAATCGTGTTGCTACCTGCCATCACGTCGTAAAATCTTGGCAAGAAGGAGTGACGTATACTGTTCTTTTAGGACCGGACGCGACCCGATATGAGGCGCATGGATTGAAGTCGGACTCTCAACTCGACTGTGCAATCCTAACCCTGGATACGCCATGTCAGATTATACCATTGCCTTTGGCGACCTCCCTACAGCGGAAAGCTGAATGGGAAGGCTACGGCTATCCAGCGACAGCGAATAAGGCAAATCTGGCCATCCCGACTGGTCTACCAATCGGCGGGGTGGTCGCTGACCCAACGACAAAGGATGACGCCGGTCGGCGTGCGCTCTTGCTCTATTCAGCCCAAGTCGCGGCTGGGCAAGCATCTCCGCTGCATGGCTTTTCCGGCAGCCCGGTATTGGTTGAGGGAGCGGTGGTTGGACACCTGACCAAGTATATCGGTGATCCGAATGACCGCTCACGGGCTGCATATGGCTACGTCTATGCGTGTCCAATTGATGCCGTGCGCGCCTTGCTCGATATCCAGCCGCAAGCAGTAGTTATTGTTCCACCGGTGCTCACGTCGTTGTCGCAATTGATTCCGCGTCTGCCTGAGACTGAGTACCATGTGTTTGTGAGCTATCGCTCAACCGATCGTCCTTGGGCGATGAGTCTCGTGGCGCGCCTGGAAGGGGCAGGCTATCGGGTGTTTATCGATCAGAAAGAGTTACTTCCTGGTGCTCATTTGGCGGAACAATTACAGACGGCGCTG
>CAZUFQ010000383.1:0-6759 GCA_964618735.1 uncultured Enterobacteriaceae bacterium | reverse complement strand
CGTCGGCTTTGTCAAGATTGTCTTTGGTAATGACATCCCCGGGCTCCACATCCGCCCGGACTCCATTGCTGACGGTCACACTGAGGAGCCCGCCTACGATGATGGCCCAAGCCTGCTGCAACCAACGATGTCCCTGCATAACACGCCCTCCTTTTGACGGTGATGAGGTAGAAAACGTCCGGCTGAGATGTAAAGAAATTTTTTGCTCAGGATCGCTATCATCTCTCTGAGCGTGGAGAGACGAACGGAGGGGCGCGGACCATAAAGAAAGCCTCCAATTCCCCATCTACCCCGGTAGGGAGCCCTGAGAAGGAGAAATGCTTCCGGAAGTGATAACCTTACCGGGGGCTTTTTCTAAATAACACACGAACAGCGAGGACTCTTTATCGACAACTCTGACTTTTCTGGATGTTCTGAGTAAAAATTGTCCCCGCGCAATAGTCTCCTCTTACTCGCTTTCTGACGCAGAAGTCAATCCCTGAGTACGGGAGTTCCTAACCTAGGAGGAGAATAGAGACGGAGCGCACGCCGCGTAGAGACCACCGTTACAGCTGATCCCATGCAGATGCTTTGTCCCTATCCATAGGCTGCGAACAGGGTTTCAATGGCGTACATTCCGGTTGAATACATGGATGAGCCCGCTGCTTGAACAGCGGGGAAAGGACTTCACTCCTGCCTGAACCGGGTTCCTGAAGCTGGCGGAGTTTCTGGTGGACCAGCAAAACATTGAGCGATCGACATCCAGGAAGCAGCGGTTGTACCCACGACTCTT
This sequence comes from uncultured Enterobacteriaceae bacterium, assembly GCA_964618735.1. Lineage (GTDB taxonomy): Bacteria > Desulfobacterota > Binatia > Bin18 > Bin18 > SYOC01. The sequence continues at coordinate 5,987 of CAZUFQ010000383.1, read as the reverse complement.
AACTGAGTATCGGCGAGGTTCCGCGTTTGGGTGACGACTTGGCAAAATTCGACTGCACTTCCTTCAATAAAATTCTCTGGATTCGGTTGGTTCCATTCCCATAACGCTCCAGATGGCGCGGTGAGCCTGACGTAAGGCCTCTCCTCGGGTACAGCTAGCCCCCGGTTCGTAAAGGTCCAACCAAACGTGTTAAGGCCAATGACGACGATATTTTTGATACGGTCGGTATCCTTTCGCACTTTACCCAGTTTATCGTAAACAGATTGTCCATGTGCCCAGGTTTCCATCAGGCGTGCGGTGATGCTGGAGAGAACGCTCATGTCGGGGCCGAACCACTTGACGCGTAGTTTTGGGTCGGCGGCGGCAAACCTGTCTGTCATTTCTAGAGAGAAATCCCGCCAGCGCTTCAACAGAGCACGGTTCTTGGCGCCGTTGAGCCATACGTGTGTAAGTTCCAAATGACTGGGTCCTTGCTTGCTAGCTCCGGCGAGGCTGCGTCTAAACTCTATAAACGCAGCGTCATCCTGGAGCGCTAAGTTGGCGGCGTAGTCCCCAAAGTGCAAGTGGGCGACCACATCGTTGAGCGTCCAACCTTTGAACTGAGTTCTCTTCTCCCAGTCTTGTTCATCGAGTGGGTCGAGGAGAGCGAAGAGCGCATCGCATTCTTCGCGAAAATCTATCGCTTGTTGTAACATAATGTGATCCTGTTGGTTTCAATTTTCGTAATCGCTTCGTATCGCCTAATGAGGTATACAGAGTGCGCTCGCCAACGCCAGGTTCGCTGTTATAGCAAACGGATAGCGTTGTCAAACGACGCGGCGCTAGATTCCAGATCGGATGAGCCTAGCGGCGCCGATGCGAGACGACTGAGAGCCTGCTACACAGTACGTTTCTATTTGTGGCGACAGGCAACCTACTGGACGACCCACTGGTCTGGTTGTGAGGAAGGAGGAGAGGCATGGGGCAGTTGCAGCGCATGAGCCGTCAGGATGATCGTTACCGATGGTATGCGTTAGGGTTGACCACGTTAGGCCAAGCGGCGGCGACTATCCTGGCCTCGGGATTTGGTCCTCTTGCGCCATTTCTGCAAAGCGATTTCCAAGTAAGCCGTGCACAGTTAGGCCTGATTGCGACCGCGAGCTCTCTGACTGCAGCGCCGTCAGCGCTGTTCGGCGGGCGAGCGGCGGATCGAGTGGGCGAGCGGCGGGTGTTAATTCTTTCCGGTCTTGTCACTGCACTATCTGCGCTGGCGATTGCGCATAGCGGCAGCTTCTGGAGTCTCTTGATCAGCTGCTTGGTCCTTGGCCTAGGGAATGGGATCCAGAATCCGGCGGGCAGCGCGGCCGTGATGCGGTGGTTTCCTCAGCGGCAACGCGGCATGGCGATGGGAATTCGTCAAACCGGCGTGCCGCTCGGCGGGATCCTTGCTGCGAGTGTAGCGCCGGCGATCGCACTGGCGTACGGTTGGCGGACGGCCTATGTGGTTGGTGGAGTCTTGTCTTTTATCGGTGCGCTGCTGGTCTTTCTAGCGTATTACGACCCACCGCGCAAAATCGAAGCCGGCGCACCGCCGCCGCGCTCGTTTCGTGATCTCACCTATGACAAGCAGATATGGTGGCTCGGTGTTATTTTTAATTGTCAACTGTTTACCCAGGGTTCGGCGACAACCTATTTCGTCCTCTTCCTCCATGAAGCGCTGGACACGTCGGTTGTTAGAGCGGCGGCAATGCTCGCTGTGGTCAACGGCGTGGCGATGCTCGCACGCATTGGGTGGGGGTTGGTGAGTGATCGCTATTTCCAGGGGCGGCGACGACCGGTGCTACGGATCATCGTGCTGCTAACAGTGAGCAGTGCACTGGGCGCCGCGGCTCTCCCTCATCAGACGCCGTTGATTTTTACTGTGGGACTCGCGGTGTTGTTTGGCGTTTCTGTTTTTGCGTGGACGGGGGTGCTTGGCGCACTCGTGATTGAGATTGCTGGGCGAGAGTCCGCCGGTTCGGCGATTTCTCTGGTCCAGGTGCTGGCGACGCCGGCGTCGCTGCTGGGTCCCCCAGCATTTGGATATCTGACGGATCAGTCGGGAACCTATCGCGTGGCATGGCTTACACTCGCACTTGTGGGCTCTTTCAGTTTATTTGCATTGCGCCAAGTAAGGGAAGAGATGGATTAACCCGTGGAGCGACTTGCCACGGGCTATCCTCTGTTCTTCCTCATTTGCAGGTTTTGTTGGAGGCATTTTTCTTACGACAGCATGTTGACTTTCCGAGTGGCGGATGCAGTCGGCACGATATGCCGTTGTAACTCCATTTCCTTCTCATCAAACCCGAGTGCGAGCCCAACGAACTGCGGCAGATGCAGAATCGGGAGACCAATCGGCTTTTTGGCTTTCTTCTCCGCATTGGGCTGGTTGCCGTCGAGGTTAAGATGGCAAAGCGGGCACGGCGTCACCATGCAATCGGCGCCTTTCTCTTTCGCTTCCCCTGTGTGATCGCTCACCATGCGCATGGAGTTGTCTTCGTTGGCGGTGAGAATGGGAAAGCCGCAACATTTTGACTTGCCGCCAAAGTCTACGACCTCTGCTCCGAGGAGGCTGATGAGTTCCTCTAAGTAGGTTTTGCGACCAATAAACCCTTTAGGCGCCATGAGGTCCGTGGGGCGACGCAGATAACAGCCATAGAACGGCGCCACCTTGAGCCCAGTCAACTGCCGCACCAGTTTGGGTTTCAGCTTGTCTACACCGTAGTCTTCCATCAGCACCCAAAGTAAATGCTTGACCTCGATCGAGCCTTTATACTCTAGCCCTTCGTCAGCAAGATACTTGCTGTTAATGTGGTCACGGTAGGCAGAGTCTTGCAACCGATGGTTCGCCTGCGTCATCACGCCTTGACACGTGCTGCAGATTGTCATGATTGTGGACAAGCCCTGCTGCTCGGCCTTGGCGAAAGTGCGGGCGTTAATAGGATCGGACACGTCGCGGCTCAATACTCCTGCGCCCGTGCAGCCAACGTCGGTGAGCTCTTGGAGTTCGAGGTCCAGTTTCTCTGCTACTTTCACGGAAGCTGGGTACAACTCTGGACAGCCGCCGCGCGAGACGCACCCCGGATAAAATGCATATTTCATGATCTCTTCTCCTCTGCTTTTTCCACGATCTGGCGAATCTCTTTGGCTCCTGGCCGCCGGTGATGCATGTACGGAATCGGCGCTTTATGTCGCGCCATGGCGCGCGCCGCAGTGGGTAAGAGCTTGAGCAGCCCAGGGATATTGAAAAGTCCTTCACTTTCGACCGCCAGCCGTCCTTCGTCTAACCAACCGCTCTTTTTGACCGAGTTGACAAAACTATCGTAATGGCGGCGCACCTTGGGATTGTGCTTGCCTGAACGGACGCCCTGGCGAATGGCTTCGTCGCGGATGTCGAAGATGCGATCTGTTGGTTCAATGCCGATCGGACAATGGCCGTTGGCCTCGAAGCAGTGCGCGCAGTCCCAGACGCCCTCGGGCTCGCCGATCTCCGCCAGGCGTTCACAGCGTCGACTATCTCGTGGATCGAAGATGGTGCGATAGGCTTTAGTTAGCGCCGCCGGACCCACAAATTGGTCGTCGACCGCCACCACCGTGCAGCCTTCATCACACAAGCCGCACATGATGCAACTCATGGCTTTGCGCACCGGAGCCAGCTCTTCTTCGGCCACGAAATTGCCGTTGCCCAGCGCTGAGGCGCGAGGCACGATCCATGGCGTGACCGCTTTCAATTTACTCCAAAGAAACGTTTCCATATCATACACAAGATCTTTGAGTACTGGGATGTTGCGGATGGGCTCGACCGTGACAAGGCGGTCCTTTCCCAGCACGTCAGTGATTTTTGCAGTGCAGCCCAACACGCCCTTCTTATTGACGCGGAGGGCGCAGTCTCCACAAGCGCCGCGTTCGCACGTCGCCCGAAACGCTAGACTTGGGTCCTGGTCGTCCCGGATATGTGTGAGGGCGTCCACCACCGTTGCGGCGTCTGGCAGCTCAACCGCGTAGGTCATGAAATGTGCTTGTTTCTGCTGTTCTGGATCAAATCGGTAGACCTTGAAAGTGGTTTGCATCGTTTCCTCCTTTCTGCAAACGTTTCTTGGTCAACAGCGTCAAGAAGAGAGGGGTGCGTTGACCGGCTGTGTCTCGACAAAAGAGCCATCGACTTTCCATGAGACGCATGTGTGTTGACGCTGCTTGCTCTCATTTGGTTCAGGAAAGTCGCTGCGGTAATGGACCCCACGGCTTTCTTGTCTGGCCTGGGCGGCGGCAATGATTGCCTCGGCTACGTCGAGCAAAGACCCGAGCTCAAAGAAGGTGATCAGCTCAGAGTTATACATCTTTCCTTGATGTCGTAATCCGAGGCTGTCATAGTGCTCCTTTAACTTCGTCAACTCTGCAGCCGCCACGGCCAGGCCGTTTTCCTCTCGTATGAGGCCGACGTGTGCGTCCATCAACACAGCAAGATCGCGACTGACCTGCATCACTGTGTGTGTGGAAGGGGAGCGGGAGAAAATGGAAGTCACACGGGTCTGCTCATCCCGGAGCGCACCTTCAGCGACCGGGGTTGAGTGGACAGTTTTTGTATAGGCCGCCGCAGCGGCGCCGGCGCGCTGACCGAAGACCACACTCGCGGTGAGGGCATTGCCAGCCAAAGCGTTAGCGCCATGAACGCCAGTCCAGGCGCACTCACCAGCAGCAAACAAGCCAGGCAAGTTAGTTGCGCCATGCGCATCCGTTTCGACGCCTCCTAACAGACGGTGGGCAAGCGGCCGTACAGGCAATGGTTCTTGGGTGATGTCGACGCCAGCCAAGTCGTTCGCCATACGAGACAAATGTTGAAAGCGCGAAGCAAGAGCCTCTTTTCCCAGAGGGCGTAGGTCGAGTGAGAGACCATCCTCGTTGCTTTGTTCATGCCCTTTATTGAGAAGCAATCGCGCGAGGCGGTCACGAAGTAACGGGCCATTGGCTTGCAACGCAGGTTGTCCGGCCCTGTCAAGAAGTAAGGCCCCCTCAGGCAAAGCAGCTTCGGAGGCAAAAGCGTGATGCACACGGAAGCCGAGTGGATGATATTGCACCATTTCCATGTCGACGAGGCGGAGACCGGCGCGATAGGCGAGACTCATTCCGTCCCCGGTACAAGAGCGTGACGCCGTGCTGCGATGGTATAAACGTCCCGCGCCGCCAGTTGCTAAGATAACTGCTGGCGCTGTGAATGCCGCCAAGTTGCTGGTGCGCAACTCCATTGCGAGCACGCCTCGACATTGGCCTTCATCAATGACGAGCGAGGTAACCAGCCATTCGTCATAGGTAGGAATGTGTTCCTTAAGCAGTTGCTCATAGAGCGTGTGCAAAACAACGTGGCCAGTGAAATCGGAGGCGAATATCGCACGTACAGCACTGCCGCTGTTCAGCGTACGCATCGCCAACTTGCCGTTGTCAGTGCGATTGAAGGGGACGCCCACATGATCAAGGTGTAATGCCTCATGCGGAGCGTCGCGGCACATCGCCTCTAACGCGGACGATTCACAGAGCCCGCCGCCGGCGGCGGCGCTCTCGTGCACGTGTTTTTCCTCTGAATCTTCCCCGCTCAGGGCGGTGTTGAGGCCGCCAGGCGATACCGCCGAGTGACTGCGTAATGGATGGGTTTTACTGAGGAGCGCAACCTGCGCCCCTGCTGCTTTGGCGGCTATTGCTGCTCGCAGGCCGGCAACACCACCGCCCACCACCAGGACATCGTACTCTGGCATGGGATCCCTCCTTGGAAGATACTATACTCATAAGTCACGCGAATGAAAAGAGAAAGAGACAAAAGATGAAAAGGTATCTGTATTGTCAAAATATAATACGGCTTCCCGTTAGGAATTATCCATATCCCGTTGCCCTTCGACAGGCTCAGGGCGAACGGGGAGGCTCACGCACGGTAGGACTCTGTTCGTGCTGAGCTTGTCGAAGCATGAACGGCGCTCGGA
>CAZUFQ010000382.1:0-6773 GCA_964618735.1 uncultured Enterobacteriaceae bacterium | reverse complement strand
ACCCCTTACGACATTTATAAGAAACTCGACCTCGGTCCTGGTGGGTATGCAATTGCTCCCTCAACGCAGGTGCGTCGCGGAGTGCAAGCCGCCATCAAGCAGAAGCTCAAGCGATGATTCTTGTCGATACTGGTCCATTTGTGGCGCTGTTCGACCCGCAAGATGCGTTACATGAGCACTGCAAGAATATCCTGCGGAAGATTCGGGAGCCTCTTTATACGACAGTGCCAGTGCTTACCGAATCTTTCCATATGCTTTCTCCGGCAAGTTTGGGAGCCAATCGATTGCGTGACTTCGTCATTGAAGGGGGTGTTCAACTGTGGTTTATGGACCGAGCGGGGATTCAGCACGCCTTTGCCCTCATGGAGAGATACGCTGATCATCCTATGGACCTAGCTGACGCCTCGCTCGTGGTTGCTGCCGAAGTATTACGAACCGGCAGGATATTCACCATTGATCGTCAAGACTTCGAGACTTACCGTCTACAACGAGGACATCGATATTATCCCTTTGAGATCGTCAACTGACCCAATCGCTTCAGCGCTTTCCCCGTCTCGCGATCGCCGTCTTCTTTTCGGCTCCCGTACCTTGCGCTTATTCGCCTATGGACTCCTCGCCGTCGTGCTTGCTTTGTATCTGGCAGCGGTCGGCATGAGCGATCGCCAAATCGGCGTCTTGCTGACGCTGACACTGGTCGGCGATGCGTTAGTTTCCTTGCTTGTCTCTCGCATTGCAGATCGTGTCGGGCGACGACGTATGCTCCTCGTCGGCGCGGGGCTCATGGTGCTTGCCGGTGTGGTGTTTGCGACCACCAGTCAGCCTCTAGTGCTGACACTGGTTGCGTTCGTCGGCACGCTCAGCCCCACGGGAAACGAAGTTGGACCGTTTCTCGCCATCGAACAGTCCGCACTCGCGCAGATTACCAGTAGTCAACAACGAACCCGCGTTTTTGCCTGGTATAATTTAGTGGGCTCCCTGGCTACAGCGCTTGGGTCGTTAATTGGAGGAGCGACGGCGGAGCTTCTGCAACGCTGGGGACACTCTTTGTTACAAAGCTATCGCGCGCTGTTCGGCGTCTATGCCGCGTTGGGGTGTGGGTTGGGATGCTTGTTCTTGTTTCTGTCGTCCCAAGTGGAAGTCGAGTCCCAGCCGCAAACGCGCTCTTCCGGACTCACTGGTTTACCGCAGTCGGGCGTGATCGTTCGCAATCTTTCTTTGCTGTTCATGGTGGATTCGTTTGCCGGAGGACTTGTGGTGCAGAGCCTACTGGCTTATTGGTTTCACCTGCGTTTTGGAGCCGATGCGGCGACACTGGGACAACTCTTCTTTGGGGTGCATATCGTGGCTGGACTCTCGGCGTTGGCGGCCGTGCGGATTGCTGCGCGCTTCGGCCTGATTAACACAATGGTGTTTACTCACATCCCCGCTAATATCTTTTTGTTGTTGATCCCACTAATGCCGACCTTGCACTTGGCCATGGCTATGTGCGTGTTGCGCTATTGTGTGGCGCAGATGGATGTCCCTGCACGTCATTCGTATCTCATGGCCATAACGCCGCCAAACGAACGGTCTGCGGCGGCTGGAGTGACGACCGTAGCGCGTACAGCGGGAAGCGCCTTGGCGCCTTCGATTACCGGGGCCCTGATGAACGCGTCATTCTTGAATCTCCCATTTTTTCTGGCTGGCAGTATGAAAATTGTGTACGATCTCGCTCTCTATTTTTGCTTTCGTCATGTGAAGCCGCCTGAGGAACAAGATTCATAATGGTACACTCTGCGTCGATATCGTCACCTGTTGACCCCCATCGCGAATACACCAAACGGCTCGCTGCACGTCGAGCAGAGGCCGTGCAACTAGCACAGCAGGAAGAACGCATCAGCGTGGCCCGGTTGGCGACCTTTCTGATTGCGGTCGGCGGTTGGTGGTTATTCATTCGCTCTGCCCTCATTGCTGGTGAATGGCTGCTCGCTCCTGTTTTTGTGTTTGTCGGCCTGATTGTCATGCATGAGCGCGCCCGGCAAGCGTCGCGGCTCGCCGCACGCAGCATTCGCTTTTACGAGCATGGTCTTGCCCGCGTAGAGGATCGTTGGAGCGGGCAGGGAGAAACGGGCGAACATTTCCGTACTGAGGCGCATCCTTACGCTGACGACCTCGATGTGTTCGGTCCGGGCTCCCTCTTTCAACTGCTCTGTACCGCACGAACCCGCGAAGGGGAGCGGACCTTAGCGAACTGGTTGTGCGCCTCTGCGGCGCCGGAAGAGATTCGCGCTCGCCAGAGCGCTATTGCTGAGCTGCGCCCTAAACTGGATTTACGTGAGCAGCTTGCATTGCGGGGCGAAGATGTCCGAGCAGCGGTCCATCCGGAGGCGCTGACTTCGTGGATGCAGGCCCCCGCTGTCGTAGGTTCGCTCGCGCCGTTTCGCATCGGGGCAGCCGTTATGGCGGTCGCGAACGTCGCGGCGCTTTTCTGCTGGCTCCAGTTGGGCATGCCTGTAATCTTATTTCTGGCCACTCTCGGTGTGGCTGGGGTGCTGACATTTTACTTGCGAGCATTAGTGCAACAAGTCGTGGCCCATGTTGCGAGTGCGGGGCGTGAACTACATGTCCTTGCGGAAGTGTTGTCGGTGTTTGAGCAAGAGCAATTTTCCTGCGCTAAACTCGTTGCGTTGCGAAGTATGCTCGATACTGAGGGCGCTCCGCCTTCGCGGCAAATCGCGCGCTTGCGGCGACTCATCAATCTTTTAGAGTCAGGTAAAAATCAAATTTTCGTCCCCATTGCTGCACTGTTGCTATGGGAGGTCCAGCTCGCGTTGGCAATAGAAGCCTGGCGGCTTCAGATTGGACCCGCGGTAGCGAGGTGGCTTTCGGCTATTGGTGAATTAGAGGCGTTAAGCGCCTTGGCCGGCTATGCTTATGAGCATCCCGCTGATCCGTTTCCTAAGGTTGTGACCCATGCGGCCTGCTTCGACGGTGAAGAATTAGGACATCCACTGCTCCCCGAGGCGCGGTGTGTGCGCAATAGCGTATCCTTGGGGGAATCGCCGCAAGTACTGATCGTCAGTGGGTCCAATATGTCCGGCAAAAGCACCTTGCTGCGCACGGTCGGAGTGAATGCTGTTTTGGCGTTAGCCGGAGCCCCGGTGCGCGCCCAACGACTGTCCTTGTCGCCTTTGGCGATCGGGGCAACGTTACGTATTCAAGATTCGCTGCAAGAAGGCAGCTCACGCTTCTACGCCGAGATTACTCGCTTGAGTATGTTAATGCGCATGGCGAAGGGGTCGACGCCGCTCCTGTTTCTCCTTGATGAAATTCTCCATGGCACAAATTCACACGATCGACAGATTGGCGCTGAAGCTTTGGTGCGCGGCTTCCTCGAACGCGGCGCTATTGGGTTAGTCACAACCCATGACTTGGCATTAGCACGAGTGGCGGAATTATTAGCGCCTCGGGGAGCAAATGTATGTTTCGAGGACCATTTTGAAGGAGATAAGCTTGTCTTTGACTACCGTATGCGTCCGGGCATCGTACAGAAGAGCAATGCGCTCGCGTTGATGCGCTCGGTGGGGCTAGACGTCTGAACAGCCGGCTTAACCGCGCCTGAGCGCGAGCAAATGTTGCATGGAAACGCGGAGCGATTGTTCTAAATTGAAACACACAACATTGGCACCCTCATCGTAGCGTGCGCTGCGCGCACGGTTCCGGTACACGACGCTATTTTCGTGCGCATGGCGCACGCTACAGCATCAGGGCGCGAAAGCATGAGTGTACGAATCTCATGTGGTCTGATTTAGTGATTGCTTAATGCTCGTCTGGGTCAATCCAACATCGCTCTCGATGATAGCGTACATGTTTTCTATTAATGTGATGACGGAAATCAATCGTAAGCCGTCCTTCTTGCCCGACAAGCGTAAAGTCATCCGCGATGGCGATGCCGCCAAAGGTTAACAGTGCGTGATGGTTGGGGCATAGGCAGAGCACATTCTCTGCGGCGTCAGGTCCATAGTGAGGAGCAGTCAGTGGACGGATATGCGCAGCTTCGGCGTAGGGTCCCACTGGCGTAATAAGGCGTACGCCGCAGATCTGACAGCGATAATGATAGAGTTCCTTGACCTGCCGTCCGGCTTCGGTTTCTTGCAGACAGCGAACAATCGTGGTGGTCGAAGGTGAAACTATTCTTGACATAGACGGCGCCTTTAGCTGCTGGATAACTGTATGAGCGGCTGACAATTTGAGCAGACGAAACTTCCAGAGGATAAAGCCCGAAGGGCCTCGCTCCCGCCAATAGGATTCTACGCTAAATAAGCCGTCATACCGATAGCCGCTTTCCGGAGAATAAGGCGAGGTGAACTGTGCTCCTCGCACGACGCGAACGGGCAATCCTAACAATCTGTTTGTCGCTAAAGCGATATTGCCTCGTGTGAGAGTTTGATGGCCAATCTGTTGCCCTGAGAGTGGATCGCGTCCGTCGTGACCAGTGTACAAAATTTCCCCTCCATAGTCTTGGGCCCCTTCATAACCGCCGGCGAGAACCACCGAATCAGCGCCTTCGCGTCCTCTTCCAGAGATACCTGCTCGGCGAGGTCGATGTACGCCAGCCTTGGAGAGATCGATGCGCGAGGCAAACCAACTGCCTTCTGGATAGCCCGGCACGTGCCCAATGATGCGCTCCAACATAAGTGTTCTTTTTATCCTGGCGTTTTTCACTTAAAAAGACGCTGTATGTGGATCTTGCTATTGTGGGCTCTTTGTTGGGGGATTGGTTGCCTTGTCCCGCTGCAAAGTCTTGCCGCTCTTGCGCCCGGGGACTACGACTTTTCCTTGACCCAAGATGAACGGGTCCGTACCTATCTCGTGCATGTTCCTCCTCAGGCCAAGGATGGCAAACCGCTTCCGCTCGTGTTGGTCTTCCATGGCGCTGGCGGCAGAGCGCAGGGGCAAAAGGAGTGGGCCGGACTTGACCCGATTGCGGATCGTGAAGGGTTTCTGGTCGTGTATCCGGACGGGACCGGATGGTTTAGCCGACACCTGCTGACCTGGAATGCCGGTGGTTGTTGCGGCTACGCGAGGCTTCATAACATTGATGATGTTGGTTTTGTAGTGGCGCTACTGCAGGACCTGGCGAAGCAAATTCCTATTGATCACCGGAGAGTATATGCGACGGGCATGTCGAACGGCGCCATGATGAGTTATCGCTTAGCAGCTGAAATTCCGGAGCGTATTGCCGCCATTGCTCCCGTGGCGGGCGGGATGATGGTCAACCAGTCTACGTCGATGCTGCCCATGCCAGTTATGCATTTTCATAGTGTGGATGATCCGCGCGCTCCGTATGCTGGAGGATTTGGCCCCTTTTTACCTTTCTTGCGGCGTGTGGAGCATCCGTCCATTGAAGAAGTCGTGCAACAATGGGTTCGTCATAATAGCTGTGCACCCACACCCACAGTCGAAGCAACGATTCACGGCAAGACGGAAGGACTCGATGCGTCTCACACCGCCACGAAAATGACGTATGGCGACTGTCGCGACGGAGCCGAGGTCGTGCTATGGAAAATGACTGGAGCCGGGCACGTATGGCCTGGGCCGGGGCCCAAATATCCGGAATGGTTGCTCGGTCCGCCGACGAGTGTCATCAATGCCTCGGAAGAAATGTGGGCCTTTTTCCAGCGCTTCTCACGACCTGATGCGCTGCCACTGTGGAAACATGAAATCATCAATGCCCTTGCCGATCGCAAGTAACACTTGCCTATAGAAAATATCGACAGCAGTTTGGCAGGAGAAGCTGGAAGTATGGACCTGAATAGAAAGTGTTACACCATCGGCTATGGTGGTCGGCGTCCGGATGATTTCGTTGCACTGCTTCACCACCACAGCGTCCTGACTGTTGTTGATGTGCGGCTGCGTCCGGACCGGGCCAGCATGGGAGTGTACGTGCAGGCAAAGTCGCCAGAGAAAGGAATTCAGGGGTTACTCTCGAAAGGCGGCGTTCAATATATTTCTTTGCCTGAACTTGGCAACGTGTTTCGGGACACCGAAGATTGGCGACGGCGGTATCGGCAGCTAATCGAGCAAGCTGGTGAGGTGTTGCTGGAGCGCTTATGGGCTGTCCTTTCTCCCTTTTGTCTCCTGTGCGCCGAGCAGAAGGTAAAAGACTGTCATCGGTTGATGATTGCGGAGTATTTGGTGGGGAAGGGGTGGGAGGTGGAGCACATCGAGTAAATGACTGTTATCTCTCTGAAAAAGGATCTTTAGATTTTTCGAATAATCTCCGCCTTCGAATGGCTTGAAATTTCTTTCGCTAAATTCTAAGATTTCGCTAAATGGAGAAAATCAGCAATTTAGCGAAAAATGACTCTGAAGAAGCCTTTTCATATTTAAACCCTGAAGATAAGAGGCAAACCTTAGAATTAGCTCGACTTCTTGCCAAAAGAGATTGGGTGCTTTTTGTAGGTAGTGGGATTTCTCGTCCTAGCGGGCTTCCATTGTGGAGTGATCTAGTCAGTAAGATGGTTGAGCGGCTAGGTTCTGAAGCTACTGAACTAAAAGACCCTCTTGAGGTCGCTTCTCTTTTCGAGGCAATCTTCAGTCGCAGTGCTCTTATTGCTTTTCTCCAAGAGCTTCTTCAAAAACCCAATTCCCATCCGAATCCTCTCCCTGATTATCTACTCAGTCTTAATCCTCAGGTCATTAATACTACAAACTTCGACAACCTATTCCAAAGTGCTATCAAAACTCATGGTTTTCCATTTGCTTTTGTAATAAACAATTGAGATCTTTCC
>CAZUFQ010000381.1:0-6791 GCA_964618735.1 uncultured Enterobacteriaceae bacterium | reverse complement strand
TCTCCATTGACGCCAAGACGCAGGCAGCAATTCTCCACCAGTTACTCATTCTTGGCGAGGCGGCTAAGCGAGTGTCGCCAGGGTTCCGTGAACGACATCAAGAAATCCCTTGGAAAATGATTGCCGGCATGCGGGACAAATTAATCCATGAATATGACAACGTAGATTTGGACGAGGTCTGGAAGACGGTGAGATCAGATATTCCGCGGCTGATCAGTCAATTAGAAGCATTAATTCCTCGTAAAGAAGAAAGCTGAAATATGGCCAAAAATGTTTCTGTCTGCCTATCGTTCGACTTTGACGCCATCTCTATCTGGATTGGACCGATGCGCTCCCAATCGCCTAGCACCATTTCTCGCGGTGAATTTGGCCAAGTGGGAACGGAACGACTCCTTGAGGTGCTCAGACGTCAGCAACTTTTGGCGTCGTGGTTCATCCCTGGCCATACGATTGACACGTTCCCAAAACTTGTTCAAAAAATCGTCAATTCTGGTCATGAAATCGGTCATCATGGGTATCTCCATGAAAATCCGGCCTCGCTGTCCCTAGACGAAGAACGACGCATTTTAGAGCGTGGTATTGAATGCATTCGCCGTATCACTGGCAAAGCGCCGCTCGGCTATCGTTCCCCGTCGTGGGATCTGAGCCCGCACTCCATCAGCCTTATGCTGGAGTATGGATTTCTTTATGACTCAAGCTTGATGGCTACTGACTTCACTCCCTATTATTGCCGCGTCGGAGACAAAGCGCCAACCGACGGACCTTATATCTTCGGTGAAGAAGTCAATCTTGTTGAACTGCCAGTGGACTGGAGTCTCGATGACTGGCCGTATTTTGGCTTGCACTGGCCAGCCCACCATGTTGGGCTACGCACGCCGGATGAAGTGTACAAAATCTGGGCGGCGGATTTTGACTTTCTCTATCAACGCATAGGAACCGGCGCGTACATTCTCACCATGCACCCACAAGTGATTGGTCGTGGGCACCGCATTCTTATGTTAGAACGGCTGATCGCATACATGAAAGGTCACGAAGGGGTGACGTTCAAAACGATGAGCCAAGTCGCGGCGGAGTGGAAGCAAGCGAATCCAGTCAAGGCGGCAGGCTAATGTCCACGCAGTAGTCGTATTGTTCTGACTATGGCAGGCTTAAGTGCGCCTGCGCAAATTGGGATCGAGCACTTCGGTGTGGATGGTCACGATGGAGGTGAACCACTTCTCCATACTTGCGGCGTCCATCTGTGACCAGTCCGGAATCTCCAGCACTAAGGCTCGCCCCAGTTGATTGCCAAATCTGACCAGAGTGTTGTTCGTTTCGGTTCGTGCTCTATCCCAGCTGGTGAGCCCCTCGCTTAGGGAATCAGTCGTTTTCAACGCTTCGCCGAGCGCAACCGCATCGTTGATTCCTTTGGGCGCGCCAGCTGAAGGGTGGGGACGAGCAAAGGCTCCGGCGTCACCCACCAGGCAGACGCGTCCTTTGCGATACGACGGAACCTGGCAGTCATAAATCGCATAAGCGAACGTATTCGGCGTTTTATTAAGAATTGCGGCATAATAGTCCGGCATGATTTTCCACATCCGTTCCTTCAACGGCATTTCTGTGGAGAGCGGCATGCCGCCCGGCGGCAAGGAGCCTTCGTGCACGTCACCTTCTTTGTCCGTAAAAAAACTTGCCAAGGTAGACTCAGGCACTTGCACATACACGCCCCAATTCACCAGACGTTTACCAGGCGCGATGGACCCATCTGGACCTGGTACAAAGTAGAAAATCCCATGTCCGCCCTGATAACCTGGGCACAGCACCCCGCTTTCCATTGGTCGCGATTCGGTCAATTCCGATTCCATGAGAAAACCGCGCCACAAAACGTAACCGGCGTACTTGATGCCAACATCGGGAAAGAGCGTACGCCGCCCAAGCGAGATATAACCGTCCGCGCAGATCACCAAGTCGAATTCGCATGTAGCTCCGTCCGCTAGTTCTACGTGAACGGTCCTATCCTTTTGTTCTTGTAGGGCTACGACTCTGTGCGCTGTGCGATAAACTGCGTCTGGCACCCGTTTACGCAGGTTGCGATACAGTACCCCCCAGTTGAGCAACGCCAGGTTCGCAGGTTGGTCCCACGCCAGATACCCATACCGCTGTTCTTGCTCCGTCCGCCACAAGCGAGTGAATGAGTAGCCGGGGAAATATGGGGTGTCAGTATCAACCAAATCACGCGTAATAAACGTCTCCATCACCGAAGAAGGAACGCCGATACCCGCCCCGCGATCCTTCAACTCTTCACCTGTACGTTCTAAAAGAGTGACCTCACATCCCAAACGAAGAAGTTCGATAGCTGTCGTGCATCCAGCAATTGAGCCGCCTATGACGCCGACCTTGAGTCCTTGGATGCTCCGGCGAATGGTTTCTGGCATGCTTCTTTCCTCGACAAGTCATGTCTCTCACAAAAGACTGGGTAACGCCTTATATGGACTCTGCCAATGGTGCAAGGACGGTGTTTCATCCTAACTGCGGCCTTTCCTGTGGCCTACAATCGGACCTTACTCTGCCTTTTGCTTCCCGTCCTACCTGTAGCCTATAGCCCTTTGCCTTTCGTGTTTCACAATCGCACTGGCAGTGCGGCGCCAGGAGAGATCCTGTCATTCAATATATAGGAAATGGTGGAACGAACTCTGATAAACAAGACTGACAGCCATGCCTTCGTGCGCCCCTGGCGACTTGTCAGGCAGTACGATATACACGGACAGCAAGCTCCTGCGGTGCGTTTTTCTCTACGTCGAACCATTAAAAATTTGAGTGCAAAATCTTATAAAATGTCAGTAAGAAACACCGTCAAATCCATTCAAGACATCATGCGGCAGGATGCAGGCGTCGACGGCGATGCTCAGCGTCTCTCGCAACTGTGCTGGATGTTCTTCCTGAAAATCATCGACGACCAAGACAAAGAACTAGAGGATCGACAGAAGGATTACCGTTCGCCTATCCCAAAGCCTTTGCGATGGCGCACCTGGGCTGCCGATCCGAAAGGTATCACTGGCGGAGAATTGCTCACGTTCATCAACACCCAACTCTTCCCTCAGCTCAAAGGGCTGTCCGTTGGTAAAAAAGCGAGAGGTCGCCGCAGTGTCGTGCGAGATGTCTTTGAGGACGCATACAACTACCTGAAGTCTGGCCAGCTTATGCGGCAGATCATTAACAAAATCAACAATGTGGACTTCAACAATCTTATCGAGCGTCAACATTTCGGCGACATCTACGAACAGTTACTTAACGACCTGCAAAGTGCAGGAAACGCGGGTGAGTATTACACCCCGCGTGCGGTCACAGCCTTTATGGTGGATCGCGTTGATCCGCATCCTGGCGAAATTTTGCTTGATCCAGCATGCGGCACTGGCGGCTTTCTCACTTGCGCTATCCGCCACATGCACCAGCATTACGTGAAAAATGTGAAGGATGAGCAAAAGATGCAGTCAGCATTGCGTGCCGTTGAGAAGAAGCCTCTTCCTCACATGCTTTGTGTTACCAACATGCTACTACATGGCATCGAAGATCCCAGCTTCGTCCGTCATGAGAACACACTGGACCGCCCTTACGCTAACTACAGTGCTAGCGACCGCGTAGACATTATCCTCACCAACCCACCTTTCGGCGGACGCGAAGAAGACGGTATCGAATCTAACTTTCCCAAGCAGTTCCAGACGCGTGAGACTGCAGACCTCTTTCTGGCGCTGATCATTCGTCTGCTTAAACCTGGTGGCCGCGCCGCCGTTGTGCTGCCCGACGGTTCGCTCTTTGGCGAAGGTGTCAAGACGCGATTGAAAGAGCACCTACTGGAAGAATGCAACCTGCACACTATCGTGCGCTTGCCTAATAGTACCTTCAGACCCTACGCCAGTATTGGCACTAACCTGCTCTTCTTCGAGAAGGGCAAGCCAACCCAAGAAATTTGGTTTTACGAACACCGAGTGCCTGATGACCAGAAAGCTTACTCAATGACCAAGCCGATCAAAATCGAGCACCTGAAGCCTTGCACCGATTGGTGGGGAGGTACGGAACGTAAAGACCGTCAGGAAAGCGAAGTGGCGTGGAGAGTGCACCTCGAAGAGATCAAGGCGCGCAATTATAACCTTGACTGTAAGAATCCTCACACAGTAGCTGGCGACCATGATGACCTTGATGAACTGCTGACCCGGTTAGACGAAGCCGAACAGCAAGCTGCAGCTTTGCGCGACCAGCTCAAAGCTATTCTGGCGGAGGCGCTGTTACGATGAGTAACGAGCTGGCTTTCTACGGAAAACTCCTAGGTGAAATCAAGAATCGTATCCGGCAGGCGCAGGTTAAGGCCGCACTTTCTGTTAACGCGGAAATGATCTTGCTGTACTGGGATATAGGAAGAATGATCTACATGCGCCAGCAACAAGAAGGATGGGGTACAGGAATTATCCCACGGTTGTCGCGGGATATTCGTAATGAACTGCCCGAGCTGAAAGGTTTTTCCGAGCGCAACATTGGTTATATGATTCGGTTCGCCCGTGAGTATGACGCTTCCGTAATTTTGCAACAGCCCGTTGCAAAATTGGCCGTGTCCAAGAACGATACCGAAAACCTTGTCCAAACAGGTGCGCCAAAGATAGTGCAAGAGTTTCTCGCACGAATACCATGGGGCCATAACCTCTTGTTAATGGAAAAAATCAAAGAGCTGCCCACCCGCCTATGGTACGCTCGCTAAGTGATCGACCAAGGCTGGAGCCGTGACACTCTCGCCTCCATGATCAAGAGTCAGACCCATGCGCGACAGGGAGTAGCAGTCACTAACTTTGCCAGGCGCTTATCAGGCTCACAATCTGAACTAGCCGAGCAACTGCTCAAAGATCCTTATCTATTTGACTTTCTCACCCTCGAAGAGCCCTTCCACGAGCGCGAACTAGAAACCGGGCTGGTGCGGCATCTGGAAAAATTCCTGCTCGAACTGGGCCAGGGCTTTTCCTTTGTCGGACGGCAATACCCCTTAAGCATAGGTGAGGATGACTTTTACATCGATCTGCTTTTCTATCATCTGAAACTGCGTTGCTTCGTCGTCATTGAACTTAAACGCGGCAAATTCAAACCTGAATACGCCGGCAAGATGAACTTTTACTGTTCGGTAGTAGACGACAAATTGAGACACGAAACTGACCAGCCCACTATTGGCCTGATTCTCTGCCAGACCAAAGACCGCTTCATTGCTGAATACGCTCTACGCGATATTCATAAGCCTATCGGCGTTGCTGACTACGAATTTACACGGGCCCTGCCGGAGAGCCTGAAATCCAGCCTGCCTTCCATTGAGGAGATTGAAGCGGAACTGCAGAACGAACTGGCCAACAAACCCGATGGAGCCCGAAGCAAACGACGATGAATCCTGCCCTTCTGCACCAGCACTTCGACCGCGTCAGCGAAGCACCTGACGCCATCCCGCGATTGCGGCAACTCATTCTGGATTTGGCTGTACGTGGCAAGCTCCTAGAACAAGACCCCAAAGACGAACCGGCGTCAGAATTGCTCAAGCACATTGAGGAGGAGAAGGAGCGGCTGTTAAAGGAAGGGAAAATCAAGAAGATTGAAAAATTTGCCTCAGTCGAGGCTAGGGAAATTCCGTTTGCTATTCCCTTAGGTTGGCAAGTTATCCGAATGGGCTCGCTGGCTCTAAAACTTGGTGCAGGTAGTACACCGTTGGGTGGCCAGGCAGTTTACCAAAGTGAGGGAATTCAGTTCTTACGGTCTCAGAATATCTACAATGATGGACTTCGGCTTGACGATGTGGCGTTTATCCCCAGGTCCATTCATGAACGGATGTCAGGCACTCACGTTCAGAAGCATGATCTTTTACTTAACATCACCGGGGCATCTATTGGTCGGTGTGCGATTGTCCCGGAGACTTTCACCGAAGGTAATGTTTCCCAACATGTCGCGATTGTCAGACTTTTCTCCCCCAATATGCATGGCTTTATCCATCTATCCCTGATATCGCCGTTTTTCCAAGAACTAATTGATGATGTTCAAGTCGGTATGTCACGAGAAGGGCTCAGTATGCAACGGCTGAAATTGTTTCCGCTGCTGATTCCACCCCTCGCCGAGCAACGCCGTATTGTTGCCAAAGTGGATGAGCTGATGTTGCTGTGTGATCAGTTGGAAACGGTGAAAGTCGAACGCGAGCGAAGCCGCAACCGGCTAGTAGCAGCAAGTTTGCACTGCTTGAACTTCCTTACTGCCATAGAAGAAGATAATGCACCCACAGCCTTCCGCGAGCACGCAAGTTTCTATTTTAACTACTTGCCGCGTCTCACTACTTGCCCAGAGCACATCAAGCAACTGCGCCAAACTATCCTTAACCTCGCCGTGCGTGGCAAACTGGTGCCGCAAGACCTCAATGACGAAGCTGTAACTAAACAGCTCAAACGAATTCACTCGCTAAAAGAACACCTCACAAGTAAAGGAAAGATTCGTAGACAAGAGCAAGTCACGTTAATTGAAGACGGCGATATTCCATTCGAGGTACCCGCGACTTGGAGATGGGTTCGACTCGCTGCAATTCTAGCGAGTTCATTTTATGGACCGAGATTTGGTGCTGATGAGTATTCCTACTCGGGAATTCCGACCATTCGCACAACTGACATGACTACAGATGGGCGCATCGTTTTGCACGATCCTCCTAAGGTCAACGTTCCACCAGACCGTTTAGAGGACTTCAAGTGTGAAAAGGGCGATCTGCTGATAACCCGAACTGGTAGCATTGGGACCATGGCTGTTTT
>CAZUFQ010000380.1:0-6794 GCA_964618735.1 uncultured Enterobacteriaceae bacterium | reverse complement strand
CCGAGCAAGATCGCCACGTCGTGTTCGTAGAAGTTGTAGCCGGGGCTGGCCGTGAGCACATCGAGCCGCCCATCGCCATTGACGTCCGCCACCGCCACGGAGCGTGGACCGGATCCCACCACAAAGCGTTGTTCGGCCTGGAACGTCCCATCCCCGGCGCCGAGCAAGACTGACACGTCGGCGGAGACGTAGTTGGCCGTGAGCACATCGAGCCGCCCATCGCCATTGACGTCCGCTACTGCTATGGAGCGTGGCTCGGATCCCACCGCAACGCGTTGCTGGGCCTGGAACGCGCCCTCCCCTGCGCCGAGCAAGACCGACACGTCGTTGGAGTCGGTGTTGGCCGTGACCACATCGAGCCGCCCATCGCCATTGACGTCCCCCACGGCCACGGAGCGTGGATTGGCTCCCACCGGATACCGTTGTCCAGGATAGAGAGGGGGCGAACTCAGGACGGGAACCGTGATGACGGGGGAGAACCGGCGATGCCGGCTGCCTGGGAATCGGGCCGCCACCCGCAGAGACAGCGTGGTTGCGGGCGCCTCAACGAGGGTCGTTTGGATAGTGTAGCGATGATCCCCGGCGGTGCCATCCCCCTTCACACCATCATCGTGGAGGGCGCCAAGAATCGCGAGTAAGCGGCCCTTAGAGTCCACGCTCTGCAGGATCACGCTGCCCGGGACGACCGAGGGGTCGGCGATGACGGCGGTGACCGTCATCGGCGTGGCAACGCCGACGACAAGGGAATCGAGCGTGACCGTAGGGGTTCCGATGTTCCAGGCCAAAGCCTGCCCTGTGCTCAGAAGACTGACCACTGCCCCAAAGCCCAAGACCTGGAGGATTGTTCGTGTCAAGTGCGCGGTGCCCATGGATGGTACTCCTCCCAGCGCTAGATATGAGAGTGCTTACACCTTTTTACGAAAAAAATACAGCAATTTTTCCGGTGGTTGAGAAAATTATTTCTTTGTCTGTTAATGTTTATTTTTAACAATGTGAAGAGCCAACACGTCGTAAGGAGGGAAACCGCTCGATCTTGAAAAACCGCAACACAACGGGGACCAGATAGCTGCGATATCAGCTCCTCCCTTGGGTTGTTGATGTTCTCTCCGGTAGGTCTCATTGAGTTGTTGGTCAGCTAAGACCCCGGAATCCAATGAGAGCGTCTGGTAAAATATCCCCGCTCGTCCAATTTCTATGAAACTTTTCCCCCATTTGTTCGTTTTGACCCAATCATGGACGCACAGGCAGGGCGCGCGGATGCCCAATAAACCTTGAAGGCGAGCCAGGAGGCGTCCCCAGCTTCTTTGCCGACGACCCTGCTGCGCTGGCCGCTCCGGCTAGGGTCTTGCCGTCCAGCAGCGCGTTATAGAATGCGGTGGAGAATGCCGCTGCTGGCTTGTCGCGCACGGCCCAAGCCGCGCCTACGAAGGCGCCCGCGCCGGCGCGCAGAAGCACGTTCGGCCAGCCACCCCATCCAGCAGCACTATGCAAAATTTGTAGACATTTTATGCAGGATAACGCCTAATTTTTGCAGTGTAACGGCACAAATGGGGACTATAGAGGGTTGTTTTCTGGCATTCCTCTTGCTTTCTTATTAGTACAATCAGAGCTGCAGACTGAAGAGGCAAGGAGAGCACTACCCTGCGCGAGAGGTTGTCCAGGGTGACTCCTGTCGTTTGGATTTGTATTGGGAGGTCAATCGACAAGACAACTGCGGCATCAGAGGTGCAACGACAAGAGGGAATCCTCTCCGCGGCGCGTCGAAAACCCGAGTATTAGTCACGTGTATTTCTACACGCTCTCAGCCCTAGCCTGTCTGAGAAGCCTCGTCCCAAGATATGTCGCAAAATATTGCTATTTTCTGTGACTTTGATGGCACAATCACTTGCACGGACCTCACCGACGCCGTGCTCGAAGCTTTTGCATTACCGGAATTCAGAGACTGGGAACAGCGTTGGCAAGCCGGAGAAATCGGCAGCCAAGAATGCTTAGCCCGACAAGTAGCGCTCATCCGGGCAGAGCGCGCGGATTTGATCGCCTTCGCCAGAAACTTTCCGATCGACGAAGGGATCTTCGCACTTGATCGGTGCTGTGCGGCCACGGGCGCGCCGTTGACTATTGTGAGCGACGGCGTCGATCTTTTCATACACACATTGCTACAGCAGCATGGACTCTCGCATATCCCAGTCTTTGCGAATCAGCTCACACAAGAAACTCACCAAAAATTCTCGCTTGCATTTCCACACGCTCGCCCCACCTGCGTGACGCGGGCAGGAACATGCAAATGCGCAATTGCCTTCGCGCCCTCGCTGCCCGCGCCAACAGTAGTCTACATAGGAGACGGTCTCTCCGACTGCTGTGTGGCGAAAAGCGCGCAAAAAGTGTTCGCAAAAGACGCACTACTTGAGTGGCGTCAACAACGCTCTCTGCCCTGCGAGTCCTTTATCACCCTCACCCAAGTTGCCCGCCGTCTCTTCCCAGAAAGTTTCCGATCAGAAAGGATGATATGAGTTCTTCCCCTAAGTCGCGTTTGTCCGAAGACGTGTTACGGCAAAAAGAAAGCCGGTATTGCTCGCACGGCGACACCGTTCATTATTCGCCCGCGCCCAAGTTTTTCCAAGGATGCGACGGCAGTTTTCTGTACGACCGCCAGGACCAACCGTTCCTGGATTTACAGATGTGGTACTCGGCCGTCAATTTTGGCTACAAAAACAAGACGATTATTGACGCCGTTAAAGCACAGCTCGATCAGCTTCCGCAGTTGGCTTGTCAGTATCTCCATGAAGAAAAAGTCTTGGCGGCGGAAAAATTGGCCGAGGAGTGCGCGCGCGCCTTTGGACAGGAAGGGCGTGTACAATTCAATGTAGGCGGGGCGCAAGCTATTGAAGACTCTATGAAACTCGTACGCAACGCCACCGGGAAGAGCCTCTTCATGGCGTTCATGGGCGGTTATCATGGCCGCACCCTGGGCGCGTCAGAAATCACCTCCAGTTACCGTTATCGCCGTCGTTATGGACATTTTTCCAACCGCGCTCACTTTCTGCCGTTTCCTTATTGTTATCGTTGTCCGTATGGAAAGACGCCAGATTCATGCAACTACTATTGCGTCACTCAAGTTGAGCGTTTGTTCGAAACAGAATACAACTCCTTCTGGGACGCGAAAGCCGAGGAGCCTGAGTTCGTAGCCCTATACGCTGAACCCGTGCAGGCAACCGGCGGCTATATTGTCCCACCGTCGGAGTATTTCCGTCGCGTCAAGAAAATCCTTGATGAACGCAAGATCCTGTTGGTGGATGACGAAATTCAGATGGGCTTTTTCCGCACGGGAAAATTCTGGACAATGGAACACTTCGGCGTCTCCCCGAGTATTGTGGTGTTTGGCAAGGCCATGACCAACGGCTTGAACCCGCTCTCGGGCATATGGGCGGAAGAGTCGTTAATTTCTCCGCAACATTTTCCACCAGGCTCCACGCATTCGACTTTTTCCGCCAATCCTCTCGGCACTGCCGCAGCATGGGCCACGCTACAATGGATCGACCAACAGCAGTACGAACGACGGGTGGCGGAAGCCGGAGCCTATTTTCTCGCGGGCTTGAAGCAATTAAAAAAGCGCCATGAAACGATTGTCCATGTTTACGGGCTGGTCCTTGCTCTTTCTTACGAAGTCACCCATCCAGACAGGATCACCCCAAACCGCACGCTTACCGATCGTATTTTCGAAGCCGGCTTGGCAGGAGCGTTGCCCTCCTCACGCGGACCGATGGGTCTGGTGCTCGACATTGGCGGCTACTACAAAAACGTCTTTACCCTGGCGCCATCCTTAGAAATCACCAAAGATGAAATCGATCTGGGGCTCGAATTACTTGATTACCTCTTTACTTCTTGCGCGGAGGTCGCGTGAATCATCATCAACGACCACGGTCCGGCATGCTTAACGATATGATCGGTCGTCAACCGACAGATATCATGTTAGACACAGGTTCTAATGTACTTGTGTATCTTATCCATGGCATAACCGGCACTCCGACCGAAATGTACTACGTGGCGCGCAGATTGGCGCGCCACGGATGGAATGTCTACGCCACCACGTTGCCGGGCCACTGTACCCGCGTGAAGGATTTGGCGCGCACCAACGAATATGACTGGCGACAGCACGTGCGCAACCAACTCGCTTATGCGCGAGAGCGATATTCGATTGTGTTTGTAGTGGGATTATGCGCCGGAGGACTCTTGGCATTAGACGCCGCAACTGCTGTGGCTCTCGATGGCGTGGGTGTCCTATCCCCCACCTTTGCCCATGATGGCTGGAACGCACGGTGGACACACGTGCTGCTGCGGTTCAGCCTGAAAGTCCTCCCCCATTGGGTGCAATCTCATCTTTTCTACCGGGAAAAAGCGCCATTCGGCGTCAAAGACGAAGCATTACAGGAGCGAATACGCGCCGCCTACAGTCCGTTGGGTCGCTTACGCAAACAACTACGTTATCTGCGCTTGCGTTGGAAACGGCATGCGGCGAGTCGGGATATAAAGAGCCCATCTGCGGCAGCAACAGGGTACGCCCTTTATCCGTTGAAGACGTTCACGGATATCGATCAGCTGATTACCGGGGTGCGAAGTTGCCTAGGGAAGGTAACTGCACCGACGGTGATCCTCCAATCAAGTGAAGATGACGTCACCCATCCTCGCAACGCCTACCTGGTCTACAACGAGATCAGATCTCCAGAGAAGCAACTCACTCTCCTGGAAGATTGCTATCATGCCTTCACTGTAGCAAAGCCAACGCCTCTTGTCGTTGATCATCTTATAGACTTCTTCAACAAGTATGCAGCCGACCAGCCGTGTCACTCGGAGCCAATCGGGGCGGTGGGCAACTCAGTAGTCTAACCAGGTGAATTGCCGGAGTTGATAATCGTCATTCCCGCGAACGCGAGAATGACGACGCTGTTGTTCTTATGGTAAAAAACCTACCTTTTCCTCTTGCTCTTCACATCAGGTACTTGTCCATAAAAGCCAACGCCCGTTTATATCCCTCTGCATACGCCGCCAGCGGCGTCAATTGAAAGAAGGCATGCGGCGCCCCTTCAATGACATGCAGATCGTGGTCAATGCCCAAGCTTTTTAATTTTTCGGCAAGCGCGAGCGATTCCGGCAACAACGGATCTTTAGTGCCCACGCCGATGTAACAGGGCGGAAATTTCGCACAGCCATAAAAGGAACTCACGCGATGGTCGCCGCGCAACGCTTCGTATTGATCTTCCGCCAGATAGAATTGCGTGGATGGTCCGGTCGTACCTAGAGCACCCACCGCCTTGTGATAATCGAACACTCCATAAAGCAAAACGCCGACACTGATCTTTGGTCCGTTTTTCTGTGTCGCCTCGGCTAACACGCCGCCAGCCAAGTTCCCGCCAGCGGAATCACCACCAACCGCTAGTCGTTTCGGGTCGCCTCCGTACCGTGCGGCATTCTCAACCGCCCACTGTGTGGCAAAATAACAATCGTCAAACGCCGCCGGAAAACGATGCTTCGGGGCGCGGCGATAATCGACGTTGATAGTAAGATAGCCGCCTGCGGCAAATTCGCGCCCCAGGCGCAGGTGAGTTTTCGGGCTGCCCATCGTCCAGCCGCCGCCGTGAAAATAGACAAGCACGGGATGCGGCCCCGCTCCTTGCGGCACAGAGATATCGGCGGTGACTTTCCAGTTTCCTACTTCTCGTAATAAGACATCATTATGCACCGCGCCGACTGCAGGCGGGTCCCCATTCATGAGATGATCGTATCGTTGCAACATTTCCGCTGGGTTGACGCCTTTCGGTACGCGCAGCGTTTCCATAAATTCTTGTAAATCGGCCGGCAGTTGACTCATCGGCTCCCCTCCTGATCATAACGTTGCCGGGATTCTAGCGTTGAATGGCGTGAGATGCTAGCAATTTTACACTTGCAATCCTCCACCAATGTGGTAGACCATCCACGAACCTTCATTGAAGGAGAGCCTTATGAAATTTTGGATGTTCCATCTCATGCCGTGGCCACATCTGCCGGATGACTTCGTGGACAAATACGATAGCGCCTGGGTCACGTGCTCCAACGCTTTGTTTGATCCCGCACGCGGACCGGAGGTGTACCACACTTACATCAACCAGCTCGCTTATGCCGACGAAATCGGGTTTGACGGTGTAGTCATCAATGAACACCACCAGAATGCCTATGGCATCATGCCCTCACCGAATCTCATTGCTGCCGCCCTTTCGCAACGCATCAAGCGCGCCCGCGTCATGGTGCTTGGCAACGGCTTACCGTTGTACGATGTTCCGCTCAAAATCGCGGAAGAATTCGCCATGCTCGACAATATGTTTCGTGGGAAATTTGATGCAGGGTTCGTGGTCGGCGGCGGCCCGGAATATTATTCGTACAATATCAACCCCACCTTTGCCCGCGAGCGGTTCCGCGAAGCGACCGATCTCATTATTAAAGCATGGACCGATCCCGGACCGTTCTCATGGGACGGCAAACATTTCCAATTTCAGTATGTCAACCCCTGGCCGAGGCCAGTGCAAAAACCTCATCCACCCGTGTGGGTTCCTGGAGCCGGCAGCGTGGAAACAATGGACCTGGTCGCCGAGCGCGGTTTCATCTATGCGGCGCTCACGTATACCCACGTCGAATCCTTCCGGCAAAACGCCGCCTACTTCCGCCAAGCCGTGGCGCGGACGGGGAAAGTTTTCAATCCCGAATCCGTGGGTTGGCTGGTGCCAATGTACGTGGCCGAAACAGAACAAAAGGCGCGGGAAGAG
>CAZUFQ010000379.1:0-6807 GCA_964618735.1 uncultured Enterobacteriaceae bacterium | reverse complement strand
AGAACAAGGAGGGTGGGGCGCCATCCCGGGTCGCTTCGAGCTTGACCGCAGCCACACCGTGCGGCTCACCCCGGATGGACGGTTGCTCATCCGAGGGGGAGCCCGATATTACTACGATAACGGGGTCACGTACAAAGATGTTCCGCGCGCGTACCAGAGCCTGGGCCAGCGGTTACAGCTTCGTTACCCGCGTCTCAAAGAGGTGCACCGGGCGTATGGGTGGAGTGGAGTCATGGCGCTCACGCGAGCCTTCACTCCATTGTTCGGGCGGATGGGCAGGGAAGATAACATTTTGTATAGCGTTGGGTATAACGGCTTTGGTCTTGTCAACGGTTTTTATGGCGGCAAGTTGTTGTTCGATTTATATAGCGGAGAGCAACATGAGGACCTGCAGCTCGTATCCTCACGAAATGGGGCGCGGATCCTCCTTCCTGAGCCTCTGCGTTATGCACACATGAATACTTCCCTGGCGATGCGAGGTTTTCGCCTGTGACGCTCGCTGTGGCGCGGTCAGGAGACCGGCCACAACCAAGGAAACGCTTGGCGATTCATCGCCGGGTGAACTCTATCTCTATGCTTACCAAATAAGCTTCACTTTTCCCGACGCCTGACTGCCACAAGCATTGTTGACTACAAAACTATCCGCGTTGTTCACTCGGAGGTTCACGCAATGGCCGAAGTCCAAAGCGACAATACGCGTTCCTGCTGCGCTGCTAAATCCTTGGGTGATTGCCGCACCTGCCGTTGAGTCCAGTCCGACCCATTCCAGGAAGGAGCCAGGAACCCGCAGTAAGGTCACCTGACCGACTCCTCGAAAGCCTAGGTTGTTTTGCGTGCCCATGACGAATACGGGCGTGTTGGTATCTGGGGTGATGGGAGCGCTACTGGTCCCGGGCGCGAGGTCGTACGTGACAAGCGCTGCACTAGGTAAAGTAATTGTCTGCACGGCTTGCGCGACGACCGCGAAGGTCAGGGTAGTGACAATCCCAATTACCAGTCCTTGTCCTAAGCGTTGTCGAAGAGTGTTCAGTTGCATTGGTTGCTCCTTTTTCAGTAGAGGTTGTAGGATCTCGGCGGGAGATAGTCTCCAAAGCCGACGTCGTTCAGGTCTCTGTAGTAGTAGAAGTAGGCCTTCTGGCTTGCGATGACGGACTTTGGGTTAAGGCGCCCGTGGCCGACGCAGATAGTAAAACGCCAAATCGAGAGCGTCGCCAGTAAGGAGACCGGCAAGCACCCGCAGACGTCGTTCTTTTGCTATGAGTTTAGTAGGAACAATGATGCGTTCTTCGGTCACATCGGGCGGAATGACGAACGCGTTGTCCATAACCGCGAGGTGAGACGCAAAGAAGTGCACGGCCATTCCTGAGCTGAACATACCCTGAGCAAGTTTCTCAGCCCCCAGTCTTGTGCAACCTGTATTGTGGCAGCCCCCATGGCTATAAACTTTCTTCCTTTTGAGGGTACTTATCATTATGTAACTTGACGAGAGCGTCTTTGTCCTTCGCCTATATACAAAAACATTCCGCGAAAGTCCAATCTCACCACGTGAGTATTTTTGTAGTTGACAGAGCCACAATTATCGCTGAGGGGGATTGTCGCGCCTGTGGCGCCATGTTGGGCAAAGAGACCCACAGACGCGGAATGGCTAGTGAGGGAATTTTTTCTCGTGGACGCGCGTTGAGAAGGATTTTGGGATAACTGCAACAGGATTGGGTCATCAAGGAACGCTGTCGAGCCCCAACCCTGCTGCTGAGTTGCTGATTCGTCTGTTACCTGGCCTGCCCGTGCCGCAACAGTTTGCCTGGTGTGGCCCCGGTGCACTTCCCATCCTCAAAGATCACTTGGCCGTTTACCATGATCCAGCGGTACCCTTCGGCTTTCTGAATCCGCCGCCACTCGCCAGCAGGGACATCATGAGCAATCTCCAGTGGTCCAATGGCAAGCTTGGCGAGATCATAGACCATGATGTCTGCGGCCATGCCTTCCCGCAACGTTCCCCTATCTTTAAAGTTCGCCGCCCAGGCGGGCATCCCACTCAAGCGGAAATGCGCTTCTTCTAGGGACAACGCGCCAGTGTCACGCACCATCCAGCTCAACATATCGGTGGGCCACACCCCAGTGGTGAGGAACTTGGTGTGGGCGCCGCCATCCGAAATTCCCGCAATGGTGTACGGTGAACTCATAATCTCTTTGTGATGCTCGACCTCAAGATTGAGGCGCGGGGTCTGCCACTGCGTCTTGAGATCATCCGCCACCGAGAGGTCGAGAATTGCATCAATGATGTGCTTGTTCTCTTGATCAGCGATCTGTTGCACAGACAGGCCTTCGTATTTTTCCTTCAGGTCAGGCCGGAACACTTCCTGAGCGATAAATTCCGCCACCCGGCCAAAGAGGTCGATGGCAATCTGACCTGAGTCATACTCTTCCTTCATCGCTTGCCGTCTGGCAGGATTGGCGAGTTTGGCCCTTTTCTCTTCGATTGTGCCGACCGTGGCCTCTCGCCAAATAGGACTATTATCAAACAGATTCCAGTCTTCAAAAGTAAACGTGAAGTTTGCCCGTACGGTCGCAGCCTGACCAAAGACCGAAAGTCCTTTACCATTGGCCTCTTCCAGCATCTTGAGTTGCTCTCGATAGAAAAAGGGGAAACGATCGTTAGCAGCGACGGCATTGTACAGCACCGGACGTCCGCTCTCCTCGGCCAAGCGCATGTTGAAAGAAAAATCGCTACGGAGTGCGCTCATGATTCCTTCAAGGCCCTCCAAGAAGCTCCCACTTGCTTGGGTAAACTGGATAAAACCTTCCCCACGCCCATTCAAGGCTCTCGCTAGCGTCAGGTAAAACTCGTCGGACAAGACATCGGAAATCATCGGTGTCCCATCGTAGTCGCGCTGCACTGCCGCTAGCCCTTCTGCAAACAGTCGTTGCGCCCCCCAACCCACGGCCCCGGCATCCATCGCCTCATGAAGCATGCTGACTACCTGTGCTAACTCCTTGTCATTAGGAAGGCGACCTTTGGCCTCTGCGTACCCACCCATTGCATAGGCCACTACGGGAGAGACCGGCAGGAGCTGCGAGAGGTTGACGCCCAACGGGATGCGGTCCAGATGGTCCATCCACTGTGGAAACGTTTCCCAATCAAACGGCATTGACACTTTCATTGGCTCTAGTGGAATGGCTTCATTGCGAGACATGGAAAGCATGGCCCGGTCGACATCTTTGGCATACACAGGAGCAAACCCGAAGCCACAATTGCCGATCGTCACCGAGGTGACCCCATGCCAGCTGCCGATCGAGCAGTAGGGATCCCAGTGAAGCGGGGCGTCATAGTGCGTATGCAGGTCGATCGCTCCCGGCGCCACAATGAGTCCGGAGGCGTCGAGGACTTTCGTCGCCGCGCCACTCTGCAGGCGACCGATCGCGGCAATCTTGCCGTTTTTTATGCCGAGGTCAGCGCGATAGCGCGGCACCCGCGTGCCGTCAACAATCGTACCGTTTTTAATAATGACATCGAATTCTGGCATGCGTCCCTCCTTCTCGGTCGCAGTTTGCGAAGCGCAATGGTGTGGTGGATAGTTTTCCCATCTCAGACCGTGCCCTTAAAGGAGCTATTAAAAAGAAGAACCTCGGCGTTGGCAAGGTCCTAGACTACATGCGAGGGACAGAACTAAACTGAACGCTCCTAGATTGGTACATGTCTCGTCGGTCTGACGTAGGGACCGACTGGAGCCTGCCCTGAGCTTGACGAAGGGTGTCGGACCGCAAGGTCCGGTCGGCGACACAAGGCCGCCCCTACAACAGTCATGCTCTAGCCGGACAGTATGAGGACAACCGCCCGTGGCGCTCAGCGCGTAGCCGCTATACCTGGCAACCAGCGATGACTTGCGCATTATAGATCGAACAGCAGCACTTCCGCCTCGTCTGTCGCGGTCACAGTCAACAGTGTTTCTTCACTCACCGCCGCGCCATCTCCTACCGACAATGCGGCATCATTGAGCAGGATGGCTCCACGCGCCACCTGCACCCAGGCATGGCGGCCGGAGGCGAGCGCATAGGCGACTGCCTCGCCGGGAGCCAGCATTGACGCGTACAGGTCGACTGCTTGATGAATGGTGACTGATCCCTCGCGCCCATCATGAGATGCAACCAGGCGTAGTTTCCCTCGCTTCTCTTCGGTCGGAAAGACACGTTGCTCGTAACTCGGCGGCAGCCCAGTACGCTCGGGCAACAGCCAGATTTGCAGGAAGTGTACGAGCTCACTCGATGAAGGGTTAAACTCACTATGGATCACCCCTGTGCCAGCGCTCATGCGCTGTACGTCTCCAGGGTGGATCACTGAGCCTGTGCCCAGGCTGTCCTTGTGTTCCAATGCGCCTTCCAACACATAGGAGATGATCTCCATGTCACGATGAGGATGCGCGCCAAATCCTTTCTCGGGCTGCACACGATCCTCGTTGATCACACGCAACGCACGGAATCCCATATGCCGGGGATCATAATAATCAGCAAAGGAAAATGTATGGTAACTGTCGAGCCAGCCGTGCTGCGCGTGGCCTCGTTCCTGGGAGGATCGTCGGATAATCATACTAGACTCCTTCAAAAAAGAGGATCAAATTTCTGCATCGTTACTTTCGTATGATCATTAATCTAGTTATGGACATGCCTACATTCTGCGCCGCTCCGCGTCGTCTGCAATACTATTCAGGAAATTTTTTGTGGAGCCCTCCGAAGTGTTTCTGGTCTGGTCGCACTTCAGTGAGGAGAGTATAAAGATAAAAATTCCTATTTTTTCAAATGGAGGGGCTATGTCGGAATTGAATGATTTCAACCAACAGGTGATTAGTGAATTCCGGGCGAACCAAGGAAAGGTTGGCGGTCAGATGGCGAATCTACCGCTACTGCTCTTGACGACGACCGGGGCCAAGAGCGGCCAGTCTATCACCAAGCCGCTGGCATACACTCAAGATGGCGACCGCCTTGTCATCATCGCCTCTTTCGCAGGAGGCCCCAAGAATCCACCCTGGTATCACAACTTACTCGCCAACCCTGAAGCGACCGTCGAACTGGGAACCGAGCGTTTTCGGGTCCGGGCGACGCCCACATCCGGCGAGGAGCGCGAGCGCTTGTTCAATCAGCAGGCCAAACAGATGCCGATTTTTAACGAGTATCGGCAAAAGACCACGCGGCAGATACCGGTCTTCGCACTCACGCGTATTTGACTGAACGCAACATACTGACAAGGGCCAGAGCGGGCCAGGGAAACAAACCGGACACATAAGGAGCGGCGATTGCTGCTCCCTAATAAACTTTGACGATCAAAATCGATAAGACGAGCGACCTATCTTGAGTAGGGTGCATTTATGCAACAGAGGATGGTGCGCAAGCGCACCCTACAGCATTCGGGAACTAGCCGTAGCACCATATGATGACCGAAGTTGATTAGCAAAATGCATTAGAGACGAGGCCATCTGAGCCAGCGGCGGCTTTGGGCCTTCACAGCTTGAGAGCCACTGCAATGATGCGGGCTCCGTCCCGACGTATGCCTTCAGGCGTGCGGTACTGCTCCAGTTCGTGCATGATCTCTTCGCGTGCGGCTGTGCGCAGTTCTGCCGGCAAATGGCCAAGGAAGTTGCCAAACGAACTGGCCTCGGCGAACTCGATAGCCGCCTCTGGGGTTGGGTGATAGCGGACATGGGGCCGCACTTCTATTTTCTTTATTGTAAACCCGGCCTGTTCGAGAAGACTTTTAAGTTCGCCTGCGCTAATGCGGTGCGCCACGCCATTCGAGGCTTCGGCGTAACGGCTATACGGTTCACGCGAGAGCACAAGCGTCTTTATCTCTTGTAGCTGGTTGAGGTGCTCCTTAGAACCAGTCGAAACGCCAAGTCGGCCCCCTTTTTTCAGCACACGGTAGATCTCTCGTAGCGGCCCCAGCTTGTCCTGCAGCCAGTGCAACACGGCATTGAGATACACAAGGTCAAAGCCGGCTTCAGGAAATTCGCGCAAATCGGAGGCTGTACCGACTTTAAAGCTGAGGTTCGCTCGCCCTTTCTGCTGCGCGAGCGCAATCCGCAACGGCAACGGGTCGATCCCGATCACAGAACCCGTGGGACCGACGAGTCCAGCCACATACTCTGCGAGCAGACCAGTACCGCAGCCCACATCAAGCGCCTTTTCCCCCGGCGCGACCGCAAGTTCTTCAATCAGCATCTGCCCCGCCTTGAACTGGTGCGCGGCGCTGACCTGTTCGTAGTGGTGCGCCAACTCCTGGGTATCCAAAGTTAAACTGACGGTAGACATGGTTTCCTCCACTATGATGTGGATAGCACAGTGAGGAGGGTGATAGAACCATCGAGACAATCTTGAGGTCTAGGGTTAAGGTGAGCGAGACCGCTTAGCGATCACTTTTGCTCTTTCTCGCCTTTCGAGGTTTCCGAGTCCAACTCCGCGGCCAGTTCCGTGGCCAGTACGCGGAAGGTTTCTCCAGCAGGCCCTTCCAGACGACCGAGCTCCTGGTGAGCCTGCACAACGTTGCGTTTGAATGCGGTAGGATCTCCCGCCCCGCTTTTCAATTCTGTCCAAACGTCCGGGGTCAGTTCCTCCACGTCCACGACGGCAAAGAGTTTCTCTAGCCCCATATCTCGGAGCAACTGACGACACTGGGGGGAGGGAGAAATCAGCGTGAACGCGCCCCCTTCGTAGCGTTCGACAAGACGTTTGAGAAACAGCAGGGTTCCCAGGCAGGTTCTATCCATGTGTATGCAGTGGCGCAGATCCACGGAGGGCGCCGGCGCGCCGACGGGGAGG
>CAZUFQ010000378.1:0-6813 GCA_964618735.1 uncultured Enterobacteriaceae bacterium | reverse complement strand
TCTTCAGCACATCGCGGCCCCACTTGTCGCCGCCGAGCGGCAGCGTCAGTGCCCGCGCCTCGCTGCCGGCCGCGGTGCCGGAAAGGTTCTTGGCGATGACGGCGAGCCTCTCCGCGTCTATAAGCCAGAGGTGCTGCAGAAAACAGGTGTTGACCCCCAGGTTCTTCAGGTCGTGCGTGAAGGTATGCGCGATGTTGTCAACAGCAAAACTGGCACCGGCAAAAAAGCTCTCCTGCCGGATATTCTTGTGGCGGGCAAAACCGGCACGTCCCAAGTCATTGCCGGTACGAAGGGGAAAGGGAAAGGTCTGCCGCGACAATATCGCGACCACGCTTGGTTCATCGCCTTTGCTCCTGCAGACGCGCCGGAAATAGCGGTAGCATGCTTGCTAGAGCACGCTGGCGAGGGCGGAGGAGCAGCGGCGGCGCCGTTGGTAAAAGAGCTGCTCGCGACATATTTTTCTATCACTCATAGTGAGGACGGTCCTACGCATGCGATTCGACAGGAGGCTCATCTCGCATTTTGACTGGGTGTTGTTGCTGTTAATCCTCGCGCTGCTTGGCGCGGGCGTTTTGGCGGTGTACAGCGCCACCTACGAAGGGAACCATCGGCTCAGCCCCCTGGCGCTTCGTCAGATCAGTTGGGCGGTGATGGGGCTCGTTTGTATGTTTGTCGCCTTCGCGGTCGATTATCGTCGACTTGATCGCTGGGTCTACGCTCCCTATGGCGTGTCGCTCCTATTGCTGATTCTTGTGCCAGTGCTGGGATCTTTTGGCGGGGGCGCACGACGTTGGATCAATTTAGGAGTGTTCTCCTTGCAACCTTCGGAGTTGGCGAAAGTAACGCTGCTTCTCGTCCTCGCTCGTTTTTATCACCGTCACGTTCCTCCGGATGGTTACCGCTTACGAGACTTGGTGATTCCCGCTCTGCTAGCAATGGTTCCCGCCGCCCTGGTGTTGGCTGAACCGAATCTCGGCACTGCAGTCATTCTCGGGCTCTTGTTTATGACGTTGACATGTGCAGCCGGCATTCGCGTCGGCTCCCTCGCGTTAGTCCTAGTTGCTGGCGGAAGCGTGTTGCCCCTCGTATGGCAACACATGAAGCCGTATCAGAAACAGCGAGTGCTCTCGTTTTTGAATCCGGACCAAGATCCGCTTGGAGCCGGTTATCACATGATTCAGTCGAAAATTACCATAGGCTCGGGCATGTTGTGGGGGAAAGGGTTTCTCCAAGGGACGCAGAATCGGCTTGATTTTTTACCTGAGAAACACACCGATTTTGTTTTTGCTGTTGTTGCGGAAGAGTGGGGGTTTGTCGGCGCTGTTGTGTTGCTGGCCCTCTATGGGGCGCTCATGGCGAAACTGCTGGCTATTGCATGGCAAGCACGGGACCGCTTTGGCTTCTGTTTAGCAATCGGGGCCGTCAGTGTGGTGTTCTGGCAACTGCTGATCAATCTTGGAATGAATCTGGGCGTATTGCCTGTCGTCGGCGTGCCTCTTCCGCTGCTCAGCTACGGAGGGTCATCCCTTTTGACTGTGATGATGTGTTTGGGCCTGGCGCTGAATGTCAGCACCAGGCGGGCGTTGTATTGATCACACCACGGTTGAGATCGCTTTGACGAGATGCGCTTTCGGCACCGCACCAACGATCTGTTGCTGTACCTGACCATCTTTGAAAAGAATCAAGTTAGGAATGCCGCGCACGCCATAATTGGCGGGCGTGCGGGGATTATCATCTACATTCATTTTGACTATTTTGAGCTTTCCCGCATATTCGGTCGCCAGTTGGTCAACAATGGGAGCAATTGCACGACACGGCCCGCACCACGGCGCCCAGAAATCGATGAGCACGGGAACCGAAGCCTTCAAGACTTCGCTGTCAAATGTATCATCAGAGACTTGTACGATATTCTCGGCCATTGACCTGCCTCCTTCTGCGATAGTGATTCTTCAATAGCAAAAAGAAGCCGGACAACCTAGTAGGGAAAGAAAAACGCCTAGAAAAGAATGTCTGCCGAATGCAGACCGCCCTATGTAGCCTTAGGAAGAGAAGGCGGCCTCTCTTTTCTCATGGATCCGCCTGCTGAATTGATTTTTCCCTCACGAGCCAGTCAACTCTTGGGCGATGTAGGGCGCCGATTCAATGAGGACCTCTTGCAGCACCTCTCGAAGCGGTTTGTTTAGGATCTCAAGTTTGGTGACCAGAAGAGAAAGGACGGCAAAATACCGCTCTTTGCTGTCCAAACTCATCCTCGTTAACCGTGTTTTCATCGCCGCCTGAAAACGTTGCTGTGTGGCAAGAATCTGTTTCTCAAGATCTTGTTCGATGAGCGACATATCCGCCATGATTGATCCCTCGATTCTTCTCAGACAACTGCTGTCATCCACGCATTTAGCTTGTTGCTCCCGCGAGGTGGGGAATAACCTCGTGGGCGAGCATCTCCAAATGCGCCATTTCGTCGAAGACCGGATTGAGCATCAGATGCCGTGCGCCGGCGCGGACCAGCGCTCCTAACTTATCGATACATTCAGCACGGCTGCCCCAAATCGAGACCCGCGAACCCATGTCAGCATTCTTATAGCGCACGGCAAACCATTCGCGTAACCGACGTTCGGCGCGCTCTCGGTCATTGTCGATGGCAATGTAGACACGTTTAGAAACCGCAAACGTAGCGGGGTCGCGCTGCGCCGCCTCCAAGCAGTTGCGCAGCATTTCCATGTGTTCGACGAAGTCCGCCGACGAGGAGGAGCCTGCGCCCATCCAGCCGTCGCCGTGCCGCACCGCGCGCTTGAGCCCGATGGCGGTGCGCGCGCCAAACCAGAGCGGAGGATGGGGCTTCTGTATAGGTTTTGGCTCCATCGGGGCGTTGGCAAATTTCCAGAAAGATCCCGCCATAGTGGCTTTTTGCTGCGTCCAGAAGGCTTTCATTACTTGGAGCCCTTCGACAAATTGGCGAGACCGTTGCTCGCTGGAGACGCCGAAGACCGCCTCTGGCACATGCGGGCCGCCGAGCCCGACGCCGACAGTGAGCCGCCCCTGACTTAATTGATCCACCGTCGCCAAGCTTTTCGCCAATTGTACGGGATTGCGTACGACGGTAATCATGACCGACGTGCCCAGGCGCACCTTAGTGGTGAGCGCAGCAACATACGTGAGCAATGTGACCGGTTCTAAGATGATCGAGTCGCTGAGAATTTGTTCTTGCACCCAGAGGCTATCGTAGCCGAGCGCCTCGGCTTTCTGGACGAACGCACGGATAGACGCGACGTCGACGGGAGAGCTGTTGAACGTCTGGGGGATTGCGACGCCGCAAGAGATTTGACGAGTTGCCATCTTTTTCTCCTCTTTCTTCACTATGCCAATCAGAAGAAGTTGGGCGTTTATCCTTCTTCGGCCATAGGGGGTGATGCCGCCATGTTGTCAACAAAGTTCTCAAAGCGCGTGTACTCTTTGCGAAACGTGAGCCGTACGGTTCCTGTCGGGCCATTGCGTTGCTTGCCAATGATGATCTCCGCGACGCCTTCATCTTGGCTGTCTTGTTTGTAGACTTCATCCCGATAGATAAACATGATGACGTCTGCATCCTGCTCAATACTTCCTGATTCCCTGATGTCCGACATAATCGGTCGTTTGTCGGCGCGCAGCTCGACCTGGCGGTTGAGCTGTGAGAGCGCGATCACAGGGATGTTGAGTTCTTTGGCGAGCGACTTCAGGCTGCGAGAGATTTCGGACAATTCTTGCGTGCGGTTTTCTTGGGAAAAGCCACGCATCAGTTGTAAGTAGTCGATGATCAGGAGACCGATATTGGCTTCGCGTTTCAGGCGTCGCGCTTTGGCGCGCATCTCCAAGACGTTTTGTCCCGGTGTGTCGTCAATGTAGACTGGAGCGTCAGAGAGTCGCCCCGCCGCCATCGCCAGCCGGGGAAAATCGCGCTCGCCGAGATAGCCGGTGCGCACCTTGGCGTTATCCACTCGCGCCTCGGCGCACAGCATGCGCATGACGAGCTGTTCTTTTGACATTTCCAAGGAGAAAATAGCAACAGGAGTATTATGATGCAGCGCGGCGTATTGGGCGATATTCAAAACGAACGCCGTTTTTCCCATGCTGGGTCTCGCCGCCACAATGACGAGATCAGACGGTTGCAAGCCGGCTGTTTTGGAATCCAGATCGAGAAAGCCGGTGGGTACGCCGGTGACCATCTCTTTGCGTTCGTAGAGCTGTTCGACGATTTTGATCGTGTCCATGATCATGTCGCCGAGTTTAATGAACGCTTGACGCGTGCGTTTTTCGGATACGTCGTAGATCAGTCGTTCAGCTTCATCGAGGAATTGATCGATTTCCTCTGGACCGCTGTAGCAGCGACCGGCGATGTCTTGGCAGACGTTGATGAGACCGCGCAGGATCGCTTTTTCGCGCACGATACGGGCGTAATGAGCAATGTTGGCGGCGCTGGGGATCTTTTCTTGTAACTCAGCGAGATACGTCGCTCCGCCGATCTGCTGCAAGTCTCCTTTGGCTCTGAGCGTATCGGTGAGGGTGATGAGATCGATAGGTTCCCCGCGCTCACTGAGCGCAACCATCGAGCGAAAAATCTTGCGGTGGGTTTCGCGGTAGAAATCCTCTTCGCTCATGAGTTCGATCACGCGATCGAGCGAATGCGGATCAAGCAAAATACCACCTAACACGGATTCTTCGGCGTCAAGACTCTGTGGCGGCACTTTTCTGAGGGCGTCTTCCAGAATAGCCATAATGATTATCTACGGTAAAGAATGCGCCGAAACTGGACAAGGGCGGCAGCGCTGGGAACGGTTGAGTAGTGGTGCAGTTTAATCGGGTTACCCTCTTACGCGGTAGGGGTCCGATTCATCGGACCCGCCACAGGGCTTGATGAATCAAGCCCCTACATGGTGGAGCGCACGGGTCAGTCGTCGCCAAGGTTCATCCATTATGGGAAATTGCACTACTACCAACGGTTGAGACAAGTTGAGAGCCGGTTCAAACTCAGTTCCAAACCAGTCTCAGGCTAGTTTAGCAACTGGCTTTGAACTTGCCTTGAACTAGTGTTGTTACTCATCATCGATCGTCGACCGGACATACGCAAAGAGTTGGGAGATCTGTTCGAGTCCGTCCATAATGCGTGGCCCATACCAACAGAGCGCCATGCCATCGATACAATAAAAGTGGCCGCCGCGGCCGGCTGGAGTATGCGCGAGTGGCTTGAGGTGAATGAAGTGCTTCGTCGCAAAGGGATAGGGTTCGCTGGGCAGCAGCACGACTTGAGGGGCGAGGGCTTCGATCTCTTCAAGGGTGACCGTGAAGTAGCGGTCCGGTCTCGTTCGGAGGATGTTTTCGCCGCCACAGGTCCACAGCATGTCGTCGCTGTATGTATCGTGGTTGAACGCCATCCATGGTTTCCTCCAGATGGGACAAAAAACCCGGAGTCGGGGTTGGCTTGCCGCTTTGACGGTTACTTGATCATACGTCGCGTGCATCGTCTCGCTCATCGGTCCACTTTCTGTCCGGCAATTAAGCAATATGCCGAGCCTTTCGATCGTGGTGATGCCTTCGGCTACGGTGTGCGGTGAGGTGACATAGATCGGCAAGCCTTGCTCGACGAACCACGCGAAATCTTCTTTCCGATTTTCTTCATCGTTGAGAATAAGTAAATCAGGTTGAAGCTGGAGGATGGTCTCGCGTTGCGGGTCTTTCGTGCCGCCGAGTTTCGGAAGCTGCGCGATGCGTTCAGGAGGATGGGTACAGTAGTCCGTCACGCCTACTACACGATCGCCAGCGCCAATGGCAAAGAGCGTTTCAGTAATACTCGGGACGAGACAAATAATGCGTTGCGGCTGGCGAGGGAGCGAGAGCGGGCGTTGGAGATCATCCAGAAATTGCATAAGGGAAAGGGTAGGGGCGCATTACCATGCGCCCTGCGATTTAGGACTTAATAAAATCCCGCACTAACACGGACACTTTCTCCAGCTGTTCGAGCTGTGGGACATGCGCCGCTTGCTCGATCATTTCGACGCGTGAGCCTGCGATGCGAGAAGCGAATTCCTGTGCGTACACAGGAGGGGCAAGTTTATCGCTTTTTCCCCAGACGAGGAGCGTAGGCGACTTGATGCGGTGAATGCGTTTTTTCAACCCCTTATCTGGGAGAGGCCAGACAAATTTGCCCGTGCACGCCAAAGCCCACGTGGTGCGGATCTGGGCGTCTTGTTGAGCCTTTTCATCTTCGGGCACTGCGAGCATCTGCATGGCGATCGGCCCAGTAGGGTCATGAAAGGCGGCTTTTACGACTTCTTCTGGCGGGATAATCATCCAATTTTTTACCGGCTGATCATCTCGCCATAGCCCGATCGGGCACAGTAACACAAGTTTACTTACTCGCTGCGGATAAGAAGCGGCGATTTCCGCCGCCACCATGCCGCCAAACGAGTGCCCAATGACCGCAGGGTTTTGTAACCCAAGCTGCTCGAACAACTCGTCATAATACAACACCAGGTCCCACAAGTTATCAAGCGGCTTGATGCCGTCGGGGTCGCCCCAGGTGGTGCCGGGATGCTCAGGGGCATACACCGTGAAGTTCTTCGCCAATTCGTCGAGGAACGGGTCCCACGTGAGTCCATACGCGCCGTGCAGAAATACCACTGGCGGCCCGCCGCCAGCGACCTGGATTTTCGGTTTAATTTTGTTTTCCCATACACTTACCGTACGTTCTTGTACTTCAACCATTCCGTCTTCTCCTTACCAGGAGGCAAGCGAGACCTGACGTTTCCCCCCCAGGCGTTCCGGCCACAACTTTTTTTCCCC
>CAZUFQ010000377.1:0-6833 GCA_964618735.1 uncultured Enterobacteriaceae bacterium | reverse complement strand
CCCCATCATACACTGGATCATGAATCGTCCGCACCGTGCCGCGCTCGCGGAGATGCGGGTAACTCAGCGTCTCTTCCACAGAGAGCACTGGCGCCACCGGCACGTCGAATTTCTCTAAATGCGCCACAGCGCTAGGCACATCAGGGAAGCGCTGTAACCATTCTTCAATAATCCTGACAACTTCATCACGCCGTTCCAGCCGAGCCATATCCGTACTGTAGCGTGGATCGTCAATCATATCTGGCCGTTCCATCGCCTTACACATATCCGGCCAGTGGTGAAAGAACGACATGATAACCAGATAGCCGTTCGTACCTTTAAAGACGCCGCCGGGCATAAGATAGGTCATGTGGCGACCAACACGTGTCGGTTTAATGGCGCCTTTGCTGGCTCTGACCTGGTGTACGTTAATCTCATGGAAATTGTAGTACACATCGAGCAGCGCCACATCGAGGTGCTGCCCCTTTCCGGTCTGGTCCCGGTGGCGTAAGGCCGCCAGCACTGCCAGCGCGCCATGCACGCCAGTGCTGACATCGCCGAGGCCCACAAGCGGAATGTAGGGCGCCTCGTCTTTGTCGCCAATCATGGAGGTTACGCCCGCATACGCCTGTGCAATGTAATCGTAGCCAGGTTTCTGCGCGAGTGGTCCCTTCTGTCCCAAAGCGGAGATCGAACACATAATGATGTCGGGCTTCAATTCCTTTAGGCGGTCATACCCAAGCCCCATGCTCGCCATGACCCCAGGCCGAAAATTCTCGACAACGATGTCAACTTTAGGAATAAGTTCTACCAGCAGCGCCATGCCGCGCGGATCACGCAGATTGAGACAGACGCTCTTTTTTCCACGGTTATGCTGCACGAAGAAGAGGCTGCGTTTGTTGCGAAACACCGAGGCTCCACGGCTGAGATCACCGCCAGGATAAGGCTCGATCTTAATCACCTCAGCGCCCATTTCCGCCAACATGCGGGCGCAAGTTGGTCCAGCCAGCGCCCGAGTAAAATCGAGTACGCGTAAACCAGTCAGACAATGATTGAATCCTTCGGGCATGTGCCCCTCCATTTCTTGCGAGATTCTTCTTCCAGCGATTCTCCAGTTCTTAGATGTTCTTCTCTACCAGCACACCTGCCTCACGCAGTTTCTGCACTTCATCTTTCGAGCGACTGAGGTAAGCCGTCAAAACTTCTTCATTATGTTCCCCCAGCAACGCGGCTTCTAATGGGAGATCTTTCTGAAACTTGGAAAATTTCAGCGGCATGCCTGGCATCTCGAAGTCGCCGTGGATACGGTCATGCACGGTGCGTACGGTGCCGCGCGCCCGATGGTGCGGGTGATTAACCGTCTCAGCAATAGAAAGCACAGGGGCCACAGGTACTTGATGCTTTTCAAGATGGGCGATCGCGCTGGGAACATCGGGAAAGTTCTGGAGCCAGTCTTCGATAATCTTCACGACTTCCTCGCGACGTTGGAGCCGCACTACATCCGTAGCGAAATCTGGATGATCAACCAAATCAAGACGATCTATCGCCTGGCACAAATCCTTCCAGTGATGCAAAAACGACATGATGACAAGATAACCGCCTTTTCCTCGGAACACGCCGCCTGGACAGGCATAACTCATATGCCGCCCCGCACGTTTCGGTTGGATGGCGCCTTTCGAGGCGCTGTACGTGTGCACATTGACCTCGTGATAGTGGTAGTACACATCAAGGAGGGCGATATCGAGATGCTGGCCTTCGCCGGTGCGATCTCGATACCGTAGCGCAGATACGATGGCTAAAGCGGCATGCACCCCCGTACTGACGTCCCCCATGCCGACCAACGGAATGTAAGGAGCGTCGTCCGGGTCGCCGATCATGGAGGTAACGCCGGAGTAGGCTTGGGCAATATAGTCGTAGCCCGGCTTGCTTGAGAGCGGCCCACTTTGCCCGAGCGCAGAGATGGAACACAAGACGATGTCTTTCTTCATCTCACGGAGACGATCATACCCCAACCCCATTTCCGCCATGATTCCCGGCTTGAAGTTCTCCACCACAACATCCACTTTGGGGATGAGTTCCGTGACCAACGCCAAGCCCCGAGGGTCGCGTAAATTAACGCAAACGCTTTTCTTACCCAGGTTCTGCTGGACGTAATACAAACTACGCCCGCTCGGTTGCACAGAAAGACGCCGGGACAGCTCTCCACTTGGGGCCGGTTCGACTTTAATGACTTCTGCGCCCATCTCGGCCAACATCCGCGTACAACTAGGTCCGGCCAGGGCCCGACTCAAATCAAGCACTTTCAGGTCACTGAGAACATGGTCCATCTTTTGAGCCATAGTGAGTTCTCTCTCCTTTGTAGTTACCCGCGTCCGACGAACGGCATTTTTGTCGCCATCACTGTCATAAACTGCACGTTGGCGTCAAGCGGCAGATTGGCCATGTACAGTACTGCATTTGCCACGTGGGCCACATCCATCACCGGCTCCGCCATAATTTGGCCGTTGGCTTGCGGCACGCCTTGGGACATTCTCGCGGTGAGTTCAGTTACGGCATTGCCAATGTCAATCTGACTACAGGCGATGTCATATTTTCGCCCATCTAACGCTGTTGCTTTCGTTAACCCTGTAAGGGCATGCTTGGTTGAGGTGTACGGCGCTGAGTTAGGACGCGGCGCGTGCGCTGATATGGAGCCATTGTTGATAATACGACCGCCACGTGGATTTTGGCTCTTCATCAGCTTGAAGGCTTCCTGCGTGCACAGAAAGACTCCAGTGAGGTTGATATCAACCACAGTCTTCCATTGTTCATAACTCAGATCTTCGAGGGGGATACCGGGAGCGCCGACTCCAGCATTATTAAACAAGACATCGAGCCGACCAAAGACTTCTTTCGTGCGCGCGAACAGGGTGCGTACTGCGGACGGATCGCTGACATCGGCGGGAACAACCAGCGTCTGAGCGCCAGCGGACCCTGCCTCGGCGACAACCTGCTCTAACCGGGACTGGCGCCGCCCGGCCAACACCACTTGGTAGCCGTCCTTCAATAACGTCAACGTCACAGCTTTGCCGATGCCGCTTCCTGCGCCAGTAACGAGCGCAACTTTCGTTGGTGAGGGCATGAGAAAGTCTCCTTACTGCGCCTTTGCGCCGCCGGTGAGAATCGCCGCTGCCTCTTTTGCCACCACCGTGCCTTCAAAGAAATGCGGATTAGCTGACCCCCAGAAATGTACAGCGTTAGCAAAAGTAAAGTCACGGAAGTCAGCCATGGTGATCAATTCGTCCTCTACAAGTTCGTACGCTTCAGGCAACACTCCAGCCATATCCGGCACGTCGAAGTGGCCGATATCAGAGCCGAAAAGCGCATTGATCTTCGCGCCAAAGGGGGTGCCTTTTCGGTGAAACGCCCAGGCGTTCAGCGGATCATCCGCTTCGCAACCAAAGTAAAAATTGTCAACAAAAAGGTCTCGCAGATCTT
This sequence comes from uncultured Enterobacteriaceae bacterium, assembly GCA_964618735.1. GTDB lineage: Bacteria > Desulfobacterota > Binatia > Bin18 > Bin18 > SYOC01. The sequence continues at coordinate 3,377 of CAZUFQ010000377.1, read as the reverse complement.
GTTTGCGCTCGATCTGACACGCAGCGTAGTCATCGAGATTATCGACACCGCCCACAGCGGCGGCTTCTCGAGATGCAGGCGCGGGGCGGCTGTTCTGCCGCTGCAATACACTAACCATATCAGAGTCGCTGTAGGTCTGGGCTAACTCCAAAAGCAGCGCCCGATTAAGATTCCGTGGGTCTACTTCTTCTAGTGCTTCACGATTGCGCTTCTCCCAATGACCGATCAGGTCGGCGTACAGTTGGCAGGCCCAACCGACTCCCCCTTCGAGGAAACCGAACTTCACCTGTGGAAACCGGCGCGTCACACCAGCCAGAAAGAGGGCTTTGCACACCGCTTCATGCGCCATAGCAAAGTGCCCAATGTGATTAAAGGTGAAATTGGTAGGCGAGACGCGCAACCCGTAGCCCCGCGACCCGGTGTGAAACGTGGGGGATACGCCCAGCTCGGCGCATTTAGCCCACACTGGATCGTAGTTGTACACGCTATCGAGACCGAGGGTGTCGAACCACACCGCCACCTTTTCCATGTCTGGATGCTTCTGGAGATGAGCCGGAATGGGCCGTCGGATCATGCTCCATAACATCACAACTTTCATTCCCAGTTGCTTGGTTACATGCTCTAGTTCTTCGATCGCCTCGTCAGGCGTGTGCATAGGAATAACCGCCGACGGCGTCATACGGTCAGCGAAGGCGCGAAAGTGTTCAGCGGTAAAGATGTTGAATGCTCGACAGGTGGTGCGGCGCATTTCGGCATCAGGAATTTGCGCGATGCCAAGCCCCACTGAGGGGTACAATACAGAAAAGTCGAGACCTAGCTCGTCCATGCGCTGATACAGCAGTCGCGGCATCATGGCGGTGGCGCGGTCGCGAGTATTCTTCGTAGGCAGCGCCCAGAACGCCTCTTGCGCGAGCCGCTGCTCCTGACGCTCGGCTACAGACATCGACAATTGTTTCATCACTTGCGAGCCAAACCAGGAGAAACCTTCAACCGCAAGATCTCCGCCAATTTTCCTGAGCTGTTCACGGATCGTGGGACCAAACTCGATCCAATGCCCGTCTGCATCAATAACCGGATGAGATAATCGTGCGTGTAACTGTGTTGCCGTGATATGTCCGTTCGTGCTCATGGGAGACCTCACATGCTGTGATAGAATAGGGTGAGATGAACGACTAACAGGGACAAAGAAGGAAACCCTGCTTTCCTATAAATGAGAAATCCCCCCGCGCTGCGCGCTTCCCCCCCTTTTTGCAAAGGGGGGAAGGGGGGATTTTCTAGGTCAACAAGAAACGATGGTTAGAAACGCCTACGCCCGTCCGTGACGGAGAAGTTTGCCCGAGGTCGCCCCTGTGCATTTCCCATCCACGAAAGTCGTTTCACCATTCACGATGATGGCGTGATACCCTTGGGCGCGTTGCACGCGGCGCCACTCGCCGCCCGGGAAGTCATGCGTGATCTCGCCAATCCAATCAGGTTCGATCTCGAGACCGTTGAGATCGTACACGACCACATCAGCCGCGGAGCCTTCGGTGAGCGTACCCCGATCACGGAAACCCGCCGCCTGCGCCGGCAGCGCCGACAGCCGGTAGTGCGCCTCTTCCAAGGTGATCTTCTGTTCGTCGCGCACGAGCCAGCGCAAGAAATCGGTGGTGAAAGCGCCGCCGGTGAAGAATTTGGTGTGCGCGCCGCCGTCCGAAGCGCCAGGGAAGGTAAATTCCGAGTCGTTAATCATCTCTGCGGTATAGTCTACGTTGAATCCACGGTTGGGGCCAAGGAACTCAACGTTGAGATCGCCAGCAATCGAGAGATCAAGCATCACATCGATCGGGGTCTTCTTTTCTTCCTCGGCGATCTGGCCTAGAGACTTACCCACATATTTTTCGAGTTCGGGCTGCCCATTGACGCTTTGGATAAGCAAGCCAGGAATTGATCCACCCACGCCGGCTTGGATCACTTGCAGCCGCCGGTCGGCCTCTTCGGCTTCACGTTTAACGGCTTCTCGCAAGGCAGGGTTGTGCATCTTGGCGAGCTTCTCGCGTTTGGTTCCAGTGGTCAGTTCACGCCAGGCGGGGCTGAAATCGTACAGGTTCCAGTGTTCCAGTGTGAAAGCGAAACCCGTGCGGTGCGTACCAGTCTGACCGAAGATCGGCAGACCTTGGGCGCGGCACCGCGCCACCCAATCAAGGCTACGCCGGTGCACCTTTGGATCTTTGCGGGCAGCCACGATCACATTGTGCAGCACTGGGCGTTGCGCCGTGGCGGCGAGCTTTTCCAGAAACGCGAGGTCTTTCTTGATATGCCCGGTCACTTGGGTGATTTGAATGAAGCCGTCGTCGCGCGCGCGCAGCACTTCGGCCAGATTCAGAATATCCTCGTCGATCATGGTGTCCGTGACCATCGGCGAGCCGTCGAAGTCAGCCTGTGCTGAGTTGCGACCGAGCCGCTGAATGGAAAAGCCACACAGGCCGGCCTCCATGCCTTCGTGCAACAAACGCTGCATCTCTTTGCGTTCTGTTTCCGTTGCCGGGCGGTTCTTCGCATTTTCCAGGCCCATCACATACGTCATCAGCGAAGCTGTTGGCATGTACTGGATGCAATTCACTCCTTTGGGCGCGCGGTCCAAAGAGTCGAGATATTGTGGAATAGTTTCCCAATCCCACGACATGCCCTCTTTCATCGAGGCGAACGGAATGGCTTCGGTCCTAGTCATCGTCAGCATCGAACGTTCGCGGAAGTCCGGTTTGACAGGTGCAAAGCCAAAACCGCAGTTGCCGAGCACGACGGAGGTCACGCCATGCCAGCCCGAGATCGTGCAGTAAGGATCCCAACGAATCTGGGCGTCATAGTGAGTGTGAAGATCGACAAACCCTGGGGCGACGATCAAGCCATCGGCATCAATCGTGCGTTTCGCGAATCCAGGCGCTTGCCCACCGATTTGGGCAATTTTGCCGTCACGAATCCACACGTCAGCCTGACGCCGTGGAGCGCGCGTACCGTCAACAACTGTCCCGCCTTTGATGTGCAGATCAATATCCGCCATGTGAGATCCTCCTTTACAGTGATAAATGATAAGAAATTATGCAGTCTTCCCCTTAACCTCTAGCCCATGCAGCCATCATTATCTATAGACCAGAGCGAGGAGAAAAGGCAAGGTGTCCTAAATTGTAGAGTATGCTTACGCACGGGAACACTTGGCGCGTGGGATACGACCTGCTTTGCTTGCGGTAGCGCATGGTGATCGGGTGAGGAGGGTAGCCGTGGGATTTTAACCCATGGCGGGATTCAGAAGATTCACACGGGCGAGCAAGTCGCCGGTGGCACCCTACGCCGCTAACCGAAATGCCTCCTTGTCTTGTAGGGCCGCGGCCTGGGCGATT
>CAZUFQ010000376.1:0-6841 GCA_964618735.1 uncultured Enterobacteriaceae bacterium | reverse complement strand
GCCGCGTGATCTCCAGTCCCGACCCGGAGCATTAACGTCTCATCGGATGCGTTGTCCATTTTCAAAGATTCGACCCAGCCCGGTTCGTTCCCTGCTTAAACGGGCGAGGGCGAAAAATCCGTCGTTGCCAAAACTGAGTTGGCGGCGGTGCAGCGGAAACAATTTTAAGGGAATGGAAATGAGCCACTCCCCTAATAGTGCTCTCTCAGAAATACTGCATCTTTGGTGAGGCCGTGGTCACGAAGGTAATTCGCCCATCATTTTAAAAAACTCATCAACCGGACGAGCTGGCAGCGTCTGAATCGAGGCGTTGCCTTGCGCTGCGGCGAACGCCGCGCCTTTCCAGGCTGCCTCCTCGTTGGGATATTCAACTAACGCAACAAAATCATACTCGCCAAAGCACGCAACCACATAGAGAAATTTGCCGCCGAGCGACTCGTTAAAGCGTTGGACTTCGGCAAAATCTCGGGAGACCTCGCGTATTCTCATCACCCCTTCGCGGTTAAATTTTACGAGTTGTACATAAAGCGCCATAAAATCCTCCTCTGCACGTTTCCGAGCTTAATTTCGAGCACCACCTTACAACCGAAGTTCTCCACTTGGGAAGAACGGAAAGACTATGCTAAGGTAGCCAACAAGAAAGGATGACAAGCCGATGCGTATTCTCTTACTTTCAGCTTTTCTTCTGACGTTCAGCCTCAACTCGTTGGTCTGGGCTGAGTCTCCGCCAGAATCCAACGCGCCCAGTCAGACTCCCTCGTCCTCAGTCGCCAAAAGCGAGGCGTTACCAACCCCCTTACCGGCCGAACAGTTCAAAGGCCGCGCGCGTGAAGCCTATCAAGCGGCGGCAGATATCCCCGACGTATTTACCCAGATTTCGTGTTACTGCGGGTGTGACAAGTCGCGTGGACATCGCCACTTGCTCGACTGCTTCACAGATGCACATGGTGCGGAGTGCAACGAGTGCATGGGCGAAGCGCTCGATACGAGCGCCATGTTTAAGAGCGGCGTTCCTCCAGAAGAGATCCGTCAGTTTATCGACCAGAAGTACGGACAGAAACATTAGCAACAAAGGAGGTCACTGTGGCCGAACTTGTCAGCGTAAAACCGCTCTTTGACGCCATGCCTGCAGCGCTAAACCAAGCAGCGGCAAAAAATGCAGATCTTGTTTACCAATTTAATATTGGCGGCGACGGTGGAGGGCAGTTTACCGTAGCGATTCAACACGGAACCTGTACGGTGGCGGAAGGTGTTGCTCCCGCGCCAACAGTAACGATTGCGGCTTCGGCGACTGATTACCTCAATATAGCTACCGGCGTCTACCCGTTCGGCTTAGCATTCATCAACGGTCGTCTCAAAGTGCAAGGCGACCTACGACTCGTCATGCGCATGGGCGCGTACTTTGCTCCACCGCCGGCGTAAGTGACTCTCCGAAAAATCCGCTGAGGGCGTGTCCAAGATAAAAATCCCCCCGCTTGCCACTCCAGGTCTGTCGGCCCCCTTTGACAAAGGGGGCCGCGAAGGCGCAGCCGAGCGGGGAATTTGGACGACACAGCAGAGCAACAACGTTGAAATTTGCTCGGATAGCCTTCAGATCGTCCTTGAAAAGATTAGCCTCCTTCTCCAGAGCGTGCAGTGTTCCACTCATACCAGTCATCATGCCTAGACCATTGGTGACAATGTAAACACTGGGTGTTTTCCCATACGGAGCGACAGCTCGGACATTGACCGCCAGTATCAAAAGTGTTCCAGTTGTGTCCACATAGGCAGGCCCAGAGATCACTCTTCCGCGGTTGCCAACGACATAATGGACAACGGATACGCAACCGCCCTGCCCCATTATCCAAATCTGACTGAGACAAGGGAGAAGGAATAAACCCTGGTTGAGGTTTCTGGAACATCCACAGAAGGGTCGGCTTGGCTAGAAAGGAAATCATATTGTACCCAGGCGTTCTTAGAACTGAACAGAGATAACGCTTTATGCTTGACCCAGCTCGGCTCCCATGTCGACCAGAGCATCGGACCGCCCCTCATCTGCAAAAGGGGCAAGGGCTTGACGCAGCGTCTCCTGATAAGCTTGCGGATGGGAGCAGCGGACGCCTTGCTGGACTTGTTCGTTCAAAGAATGCGCAGCCTGACTGAGCAGGGCAAACTTTTTGTACGCAGCAGGGGTGCGAGACAAGGGAATGACAGTCTTATTTGTCAATAAAGGATCAGCATCCGCCGGAAACGAACCGTTCTCGACAGCTCGCTGATAGTCTACTGTGCGCGGAATAGGAGAGAACGACGAGAGCCGCACTTGAACTCCTAGACTGTTCGCATACAGAATCGTCTCAATAACTTCGTCTACAGGTTGCCGCGGCAAGCCCATAATGATGTAAGTCTCCAACTCGTGGGGTTGGTAACCAGCGGCAACGAGATGCCGCACGGCGCGCGTCATTTCACCGGGGGTAATTTTGTTGTGGATGTCCCGCAGCCGCTCCTTCGCCACAGACTCCAGACTCAAGCGGATCGTCTTGAAATTGCTCTGCCGCATCAAACGCGCCATCTCCTCGTCGATATACCGGGCGTGCAAGCCGTTGGGCGTATGAAACCGCAGGATGCGCCGGCTGGCGATAATTTCTCGCAGGATTGGTTTGATGCGTTGCTCCGCTTGCATCAACAACGCGTCATCATAGAAAGCAACATCTTGCACGCCCAGGTGCTGGGTCTGCGTCAGGATTTCTCTGACCACATGCTCTGGCTGTCGTTGCGTAAAAGAACTGTCTACTTTGTACGTTGCGCAAAACGTGCAACGGAACGGACACCCGCGCGAAGTCATGACGACGAGATAGTCGTTCTTCCGCAACAGGTCAAACGCTGGAGGAGGAAACTCATCGATACGTTTCGGTACATCATGAATGAGGTCTGGGATCTTGAACAACTCGGCCAAAAGTTCAGCGACTTTGGCTTCACCTGGTCCGGTGATGAGATAATCAGGTTTCACTTCTCGGCGAGCGTGATCGGGCATAAGCGACGCATAAATGCCGCCGAGCACGATTGGCGCGTCTGGATACAGTGCGCGACAAAGCTCCACCACTCGCTGCGGCCCCATGTACCAGTAAGTCATAATCGAAGTCACAAGGATCGCGTCTGGACGGGGACGATGCTTGAGATCGTGCAGAAAAATCTCTTCGGGAAGACCATAACGAGCAAACTGACGCGGGATAAAATTGATGCACTGAGGCTTCGGAAGAGGTTCACGATGGAAATGGCCAATCCCATATTGTCGTAGTTTCGGCGCTGATCGGCCCTGGCGACGCAATAATTCCGGATGCCATTTATCAAGACAATCGAGGAAATCTACTGTTATGCCGCGTTCGCGCAGAAACGACGCCAGGTAGAGGAGCCCCAGCGGTTTGCTCCAATAGTCATAAGCTGTGAAGTCGTAAATCCACGGGTTGATACAAAGAACGCGAGGCGAAGAGTTCATTGGTGAGAAACTATCACAATCAGATCTTTACGACGGAGCCGGTCCGTCCATTCAAATTCGCTCTGGCGACTGAGTTCCGGCCACATTTTATCGGCGGCAAGCTCAAAGACTGTCGCAGCATCAGCGGCAAGCAAACGCCAGTCCTGCCGCGCGACTTCAGCATCGATCTGGCCCGGAGCCCAGCCGGCGTATCCAGCAAAGGCGCGCAACTTGAGAGCGGGGTTGCCAGCAGCAATCAAGCGCTGCAGCGCCTTCGGGCTTGCTACAATATAACACTGATCAAAAATCTGTTGAGAATCTTGAGGCGGCCGAGAAGAATAAGCAAGCAGCAATACCTGCTCTCGCCCTACCGGCCCCCCAAGGGAGACAATCTCTCTACGTTTTTTCAACGCCTTGATTTCCGGCAGCACCGTCGCAAGACTGACCGACGTTGGGCGATTGAGTACGACTCCAAGCGCTCCGTCCTTACCGTATTCAAGGAGCAGAATGACCGTCTCAGCAAAGCTGGGATCGCTAAGGCGCTTGCTTGCCACGAGCAGGACGCCTTTCGCTAATGTCTTAGCTGGGGTCAGGTGCGATTGTTCATGTGAGCTGGTAATAGGCTGAGCAACGAATGGGGCGGAAGTATATTCTGTCGCCTCGGTAGTCGTAGAAAGCAAGACGAAAAGGATTGCAAACTCTACAACCGCTAGAGGTTGTATGCAACTTGCCTTTTTGCCGGCGCTTTTGTGTGAATGCCGTGCCACACCATCTCCCTTCGCAAGACTGCGGACGCGCTTTATTCTTACAGAACCTCCCAGTTCTCGCCAGAGGGAAGAAGAACGCCTCGCCCTAATGATCAGGAGTCACATCGTAAGAAATGCCGGTTTTCTCGTCCGCGGTGTACGCGACACGATAAGGAATGAGAGTGCCACAACGGTTCAAGGTCCAGCGCTCCACCCACCGTCCTCGGAGCAGCCGCTTGCCTTCCAGACGCACATCCTGAGGTTGCTCAATCACTTCCGTATTTACGACGGTGCGATCCTGACACTTGGCATGAGTCGTACGAGCAGCAATTTTATCTGTCACGAGAAGATAACTAAGCGTGTCACGTTGCAGTATGGGAGAACTGAGCGAGTGACCAGGCAATTTGGTTGCGGATGTAAACGGCGCTGTTTGGGGAGGGCGTTCAGCTGTGCATCCTAAGAAAAGAAAGCCGAGCACTGCAACCATGAGAAAAAAGCTTCGTTGCATTCATCCTCTTCGTATTTGCTCAACAAGCCGTCTTCATTTTGCGAACAAAGGAAACGCGGCCAGATAGCCCATTTCAATCAGCTGTGAGCGGGGAGCCCAACGCGCTAATTCAGAGCGGATCGGCGCGATATCGGCCGCTCCGGAAAAACCTGGGAGCCAGTTATCATGATGACTTAAAATCACCTGCTTCGGGCGAATCAAGTCGGCTTGGCGCGCCACGAACTGCGCCAGCGAACCTTGAATAGGCTCGCCATCAATGTTGCCGCGGCCTGCAGCAGCAAGGATTGCGACATCCGGTCTAAGGTTCTTCAAGACTCCGCTCCAGTGACCCGAGGTGTCTTGAAATAACAGCGATCCTTCCGGTGTTTCAAAAAAGTAAAGCAGCGCGCCGCCATCGCCGCGAGCGCCTTGAGCTGACACTTTGAGATGCTCCAGGGCTTCTCCGCCGAGCGAATGCAGATATTCCCACAGCGCTTTCATACGCTCTTGTTGATCTTGATAGGTCACGCCGAGGTCCCCGATGCACACCATATCCGATGGCGGCATGGCCTTGTGCGACCAGACGCACGAATGTTGACTCGGAAAGACACTCACTGTCACATCTTTTGCGAGTCGAATAGTTTCACCACCAGCAACAGGAATCATTTGCGAGAGCGGCATACCTTGCGATTCCATGACTCGCACCGTCTCGTAGGACCCGATAATGGTCGCGCCCGTCGCCTTAGCAATGCGCTCCGCTCCGTAGAGATGGTCGAAGTGGGAATGACCCACGACAATCCAATCAGCCCGCGTAATCTGATCGACCGAGACGCCGATGGGAGCGGCGCTGGGGACGCGATCAATATAGGCGTCAAGAAAGCAAACCAGATTGTTGATCGTGAGTCGAAAAGTCGCGCACCCTAACCAATCTAAGGTTGTGGTCATGTTCGTCTTCTCCACACCGTGCCCAAATGACGACAAGTTATTTTTTCAACTTGTCAATAAAATATTTGCGGAATTTGGCGATCTTCGGCACGACGACATACTGACAATACGGCTGGTAGGGATTCTGTTGGAAATAGTCTTGGTGATAATCCTCGGCTGGATAGAACACATCCAACGGACTGACCTCAGTCACAATACGAGACTCCCACAACCGTGCAGCCGTGAGTTCTCTAATGGTGTCTTCGGCAATCTGCCGCTGTTCCGGAGTGTGATAGAAAATCGCGGAACGATATTGCGTGCCAACGTCTGCGCCCTGGCGATTCAGGGTAGTAGGATCATGAATCGTGAAGAAGACCTGCAGAATTTCTTTGTAGGAAACCACGTTTGGATCGAAAGTCAGCTGCACGACTTCCGCATGCCCGGTTTCACCTTCACAGACTTGATAGTACGTCGGATTTGGCGTCGCTCCTCCACAGTAGCCGGATACTACACGGTCAACGCCTTTCAACTCAAGATAGACGGCTTCAAGACACCAGAAACATCCACCACCGAGTGTAGCAAGTGCTCGTTCGTGTTGTGGTTGAAGCGATGTCAGTTCACTACTCATAAGAATTCCCCTCTTTTAACCCCATGTTCACGCGGGAGACAACTGAGCGATCCATTCTGGATATAGCGGACCTTACGTCAAGCAAAGACCTCCCTGCGCTACACGTTCCTGAAGACACACTTTGAGGATGATTGCTGCTTCTACATACACTGGGAAACCTCAGCAAGCTAGAGCGAAAATTGCGAGAAGATTATACGGTGAGCGATTGTGTTAGCGACGCGCGTCCTCACTTTATGGTCGTGAGTGAATCGGATCAACCCATAACACCTCTTCTGGTTGTTCAGCAACAGGAATGTCAAGGTTGACCACCACCGGTTCTTGATCGCTGCGCACGAGTACGCAGGAGAGCGGCTCGGCTGGATTCGCGTTTATTTCTTGATGCGGCACGTAGGGAGGAACATAAATAAAATCGCCAGGACCGGCTTCCGCAAAATATTCGAGCTGCTCTCCCCAACGCATACGCGCTTTGCCGCTGATAACGTAGATCACACTTTCCAGTGCGCCGTGATGATGGGCACCGGTTTTTGCATTCGGGTGGATAATGAAGGTCCCAGCCCCAAGTTTGTTTACGCCGTCGGTTGGGTAATTAATTCCATCGTGCTCGG
>CAZUFQ010000375.1:0-6843 GCA_964618735.1 uncultured Enterobacteriaceae bacterium | reverse complement strand
AGTATTTGCTCATAGAGTGCTGGAGAACCCAGCTTTCTTGAAGCGCTTCTGGTTCAGCAAGAAACAGGCAGATTGATAATTGGAGACATTGTAAATGAAGGAGGTAGCGCAATGGTAAAGCTAAAAGCTATTCGGCATACGGGAGTCAGGATTACTGACGTTGACAAGGCCAAGGAGTTCTATGGCAAGATTTTGGGGTTCACCGAGTTGCCCCGTCCGGAGCTGCCGGTGCCAGGGGCCTGGTACGAATGCAATGGGGTGCAGGTGCATCTGATCGGAGACAGCAGCAAAATGCGAGATATCCCTGGTGTAGGTCCGCATATTGCCATCCAAGTGGAGGATTTGGAGCAAGCCAAGGCTGAGCTGACAGCGCAGGGCATTACGTTTCACGAACTCACGCCGCCGCCGAGCATGCGAGCCAATCCGGTGCTGTTTGTCAGGGATCCGGACGGCAACGTCGTGGAACTGCGGACAGACGAGTAAGACTCTGACATTAAACAGCACTGTATCTAGAGAGGGATCGTGGCAGGTTCAGGCGACTGCCGCGACCCTCGGTGGTCTGGGGAGGGAAAGCGACGTTGTTCTAGACTTGCGTCATCCTCTTCGGTATTGCTCGGGAGAGAGTCTCGACTCATGAGGCCCTAAAGAACAAAAAGGAGGGACCATGAATCAGTTTCATACTGAGCAGGATCAGCGTTTCATTGATCTGGCGGCGACGCTGGCCGACGAGTTCGCCCAGCGCGCTGCTCAACACGACGAGGAGGAATCATTCCCCTACGAAAACTACGCTCGTCTGCGGGAAAGCGGCTATACCCTGCTGACCATCCCTAAGGAGTTAGGCGGATTAGGAGCCAGCATGTTGCAGCGCAACAAAGCTCAGGAGCGTCTGGCTCAAGGCTGTGGCGCCACCGCACTCGCTATCAACATGCATCTTAATGTCGTCGGGTTGTTAGTCGATTTTTGGCGCACGTTTAAGGACCCCAAAGTCGAAGCCAAATTACGCCAGATCGCTGCTGGCCGGCTCATCTGCGGCGGCTCAGGGTCTGAGCCGGACAACGCTGTCCCGGTCTTACGTCCCCGCGCCACCGCCCGTCGGGTAGACGGCGGTTGGATCGTGAACGGCCGCAAAATCTTTGGCACCCAGAGCATCGCCCTGGATCTCTTTTTCGCCGAAGCAACCTGGGCGGATGGCCCAGAAGGCGAGACCATCATTACCTTTTTCATCCCGCCGAGTGAGACTCCTGGGCTCACGTTTAAGGACGACTGGCATACGATGGGGATGCGCGCCACAGCATCGCGCGGCTCGGAGCTGAAGGATGCCTTCGTGCCGGAGTCGGCGGTCATGCTACAGCGGAAGACGTTTACGCGTGGCGGTATTATCTCTTTGTTTCTCCGCGCCCCGTTTACGATTGGCGCCCCCTATTTTGGCCTTGCCGAGGCCGCCCGCAATTTTGTGGTGGACTTCATGCGTGAGCGGCCACGTTTCCCACTCAAGAAGCCCATGAGCCACTTGCCAAGCGTGTACAACAAAGTTGGTGAGATGGACATATTGATCGAAAGCGCCCGGGCCGTGATGTGGAAAGCTGCAGCCGAGGCCGAGCTCGAAGACCCCCAGAGTTGGGCGCGTAAGAGTGTGGCGGCGCGTATGGTGGCGATCGAGAACTCGGTGCGCGTGGTAGACCTTGCGATGCGGGCAGTCGGCGGCCAGTCGTATTTCAAACGCCTGCCCTTGGAGCGACTCTTTCGTGATGTACGGGCGGGCCTCTTTCATCCGCTTGACAGTGACGAAACTCTGGAACTGCTTGGGAAGAGCGCCTTTGGCATCGCTCTGATGGAGGACGACGCGATCTGGGCGTAATAATCGGAGCTGGGGTTCACCCTTTCTCGCTTTTGAAGTGGTGATAGCGTAAAGCATATCCCACTTCATTATGATCAGGCTGAGTGAGCCAAGAACGGAGGGCGCTCTTATGCCAACCATCACTGATCGCTCAACGGCAGAACCGCTGCTCAAAACCGTGCGTCTGGGTCATGGAACGCTAGAGTGTGTTGATATTGTCAAGACGAGGCGCTTCTACGAAGAGGTGCTCGGACTGGAAGTGATCCAGACTAGTCCCCTTTCCTTAATGATCCGCAAGGGAACGAATCACACCTACGCCGTGGTTGAGACCGGCAAGGCTGACAAAGAGATGCCCATGCTCAATCACAACGGCCTCGACGTTGGCAGCTCGGAGGAGGTCGACGCTGCATACGAACTCCTGCAGCAAGTCAAGGACGCGTATAGCATCAGGAAGATTCAGAGACCGCGGCGGGCGCATGGAGACTATGCTTTTTTCTTCTGCGACCTTGATGGCAATTGGTGGGAAATTGTGGCGGTGCGTCCGGGCGGCTACGCAACCGATTTCGACGAGGAGGACCGTGATCTGACCGGTCGCCATGAGTTCGACGCCCTGCGCGGCAGCGTTGCCCATATCCATACTCATGATGCTGAGTTTCGTGCAACCCTGCGAAAGCAGCGATGATCGCGCCATTGCTGTCCACTTTGATTTCACTTTGTTATGAGGAGGAACCGTATGAAATTTGGGCTAGTCGGCATCAACATGGGTCCCTGTAGCACCCCAGATGCTGTGGTGCGCGTGGCGCAAGCCGCAGAGGCGGCAGGCTTTGAATCCGTGTGGGCGGGTGAGCACGTGGTGCTGCCAGAGCCTCAGGCCCCTCCTTCTCCCCTTCCGCCAACATTTCCTATGCTTGACCCCACTGTGGCCTTTGCCTTTATCGCTGGTCAAACCAAAACGGTCCGGCTGGGGACTGGCATTATCATTTTGCCGCAACGTAATCCCCTTGTGTTGGCCAAGGAGCTGGCCAGTCTTGACGTGCTCTCAAACGGCCGGGTGATCTTTGGCGTAGGCATCGGGTATCTCAAGCCCGAATTCGACGCATTGGGGATTCCTTTTGAAGATAAGGGACCGCGGACTATTGAGTATCTGCTAGCGATGCAAGCCATCTGGAGTCAGCCGCAGCCGGCGTATCACGGCAAGTTTGTCTCCTTCAGTAGCGTGCAAGCGCTGCCCCGACCGATGCAGAAACCGCATCCACCGATTGTATTCGGGGGGATGACGTCCTTTGCCTTTCACCGTGCGGTGAGTCATGGCAACGGATGGTATGGCTTTGCGCTGGATCTCGACGGGACAAAAAAGTGCCTGGCCGGCCTGCAAGAGGCCCGGCAGCGGAGTGAGCGGCCACGGGAACTCGGAGAATTAGAGATCAGTGTCGGACCTAGTGTGCGACTCGACCTGGATACGGTTAAACGCTTTGCCGATCTTGGGGTGCAACGTTTGATTCTCCTCCCACGTCGTGCGGCAGACACTGAGCTGTTGTCTCTGACATTATCCGAAGGGGATATGGTAGACTTTGTCAAGCAGGCTGGCGACACTCTGATCGGTCGCGCTTGACCTCGTTGGAGGAATGTCATGACGTCAGGAAGTTTCTCTCATCTCGCGTTCATCTATGCGGCTCTTGGCAGGATCAAGCTTTGACGATCACAACATGAGCGCCGGAGTCTTTCTCTCTAGGGGCCCGCGTGCTACAGCAGGAGAAAAGCTTCCGGCGCGCTAAAAGGAGGACAATATGCGCTTTGGCTTCATGGACCATTTACCATGTGCGGAGTGGCAGTCAGAAGTCCAACGCTACCACGATATCCTTGCCCAAATCGAACTCGGGGACACGTTGGGCTTTGCTACCGCGTGGCTTGCAGAGATACATTTCTTTCCCAACGTTTCTCGTCTTGCCTCTCCGCTGACTGTCCTGGCGGCAGCGGCCCAGCGCACCCGGCGCATTCGCTTGGGCACGGCGGTCACCCTCTTGCCGCTTCACAATCCGCTGAAAATTGCCGAAGAGGCCGCCACGGTAGATATCCTCAGCGGCGGTCGCTTAGAGTTGGGCGTGGGTCGCGGCGCGGCCCCGAATATGTTCGCGGCCTATAATGTTCCTGTCGAAGAGACGCGGGAGCGGTTTGAAGAGGCCCTGGCAGTTATCCGTCAGGCTTGGACGAGCGATCGGCTGTCGTATCAAGGGAAGTACTTGCGGGTGCAGGATGTCCAGGTGTTTCCCCGCCCGGTCCAGAAGCCGCACCCCCCGATTCGTATCGCCGCCAACAGCCCGGAGACTTACACTATCGCCGGGCGCCTGGGGCTGCCGATCTTTGCCACGCCGCTGATCGCGGGGTCTATGGACAAGTTGCGGGAGTACGTCAGGGCGCATCGCGAAAGCCTCCCCGCCGGGGTGAAGCAAGATGTGGCGGTTGCTTTTCCTGTCCATGTCGCCCCAAGTCGGGAGCAAGCGCGCCGGGAGTGTGAGGCGAGTCTCATGCATTTCTTTAGCTTCTTGGAGCAGCGGCGACCAGATATCCAAGCGCTGCCCGAGAGCTATCAATCCTTGCAGCAGGCGATCGACAGACTGAAAGGGATTACCTACGAGGAATTAGGGGACCTGGGGGGAGTCCTCGGCGACCCAGAGTATTGTGTAGAGCGAGTTCGGACGTTGGCGGACGAATTTCAAATGGATGAATTTATCTGCTATTTCAACCAGGGAGGGTTGGTCGACCCGGTCGCAGTCCGGCGCGCAATGGAACTGTTCGCCAAGGAGGTAATCCCCCGGTTCCAGTAAAACAGGAGCCAACAAACAGCGAGTGAGGAGAAGACTATGAAAGTAGGCATGGTAGTGGCTATGCAGAATCATCCGAATAACTATCACGCGGATCATGATCTGTATTGGGATGAGTGCCGGCTGGCGGACTTGGCTGAACCGCTAGGATTCGACTCTCTATGGGCGGTGGAGCACCATTTCGATAACTATGCGATGATCCCGGATGTCGTACAGTTCCTGACCTATATTGCCGGCCGCACTTCGCGGATTCAGTTGGGCACCGCCGTTATTGTCTTGCCCTGGCATGATCCAGTGCGGGTTGCCGAGCAGATCGCCATGCTTGATATCCTCTCCAAAGGACGGCTGCTCGTCGGTTTTGGGCGCGGCGCAGCCAAACTGGAGTATGACGGGTTTCGCGTTCCGATGGATGAAGCCCGCGAGCGGTTTATCGAGTCAGCCGAGGTGGTCGTGAAGGCGCTCCAGCACGAGCGCTTCTCACATCAGGGCAAATACTTCCAGATACCGGACATCAGCATCCGTCCACGGCCCTATACGGATTTCCGTGGTCGCCTCTATGGGGCAGCGATCAGTCCTGAGTCAGCGGAGATCATGGCCAGACTGGGGGTCGGAGTCCTCTCTATTCTGCAGCGCGATTGGGACAGCACCATAGCCGAGATCGAGCGGTACAACGAGTTCTACCGTAACTTAGTGGGTCAGGAGCCGATTCCTCCGGTAGTTGCGGCTCGCGTCATCATCGGCGACACCGATGCAGAAGCACGAGCGCTGGCCCGTAAGTACATCAGCGGGCATTGGGCGATGGCCGACCAGCACTATGGGATCACTCGGGGTGATCATCGCGGCGTCAAAGGCTACGAGCACTACAGTCAGATAGGAGAGATGCTCAAGCAGCTCGATCCTGATATCTTGATCGAGAATGTGATTGCCCCTCATGTGTTTGGCGCTCCGGAGACCTGTTTGCAGCGGATCCGTTTGCTGCGGGACAAATTCAAGACTGATCACTTTGTGGCCATCTTCAGTGATGGCGGGATTCCTAGCGAACTCGCCGAACGAAGCCTACGACGCTTTGCCGCTGAAGTCCTGCCGGAACTCAGGCGGGACGAGGCGCGCAGCGGTGATGCGGAGTCCATTCAAATGGCGTCAAGTTAACATGCTTGAGAATTCTTAAATGAGAAGGAGTCTCTCATGACCACTAACGCACCAAAAATATATGACCTCGCTGTAGAAGACGTTGAGTATCTCCGTCACGGGGACACGCCACTGCTGGCGCGGCTCTTCAAGCCCCGCGGCCAAGGTCCATTCCCACTCCTCATCGAACTGCATGGCGGCGCTTGGAATCTGGGGGACCGTTTACAAGACGCCGACCTCAATACAGCCCTGGCGCAAAGCGGCATAGTGGTGGCGGCGCTGGATTGGCGCATGCCGCCCGTGGCGTCGTACCCTGCCTCGCTGGTGGACATCAATTATGCAATCCGGTGGTTCAAGACCCAAGCTACGAAGTGGAATAGCCGACCCGACTTGGTGGGAGCCTTTGGGATCTCCAGTGGGGGGCACCTGGCCATGCTGCTCGGCATGCGTCCGCACGATTCCAGATATTCCGAGATTCCGCTCCCCGCTGGATCTCCGACCGTGGATGCTCGCCTGCGCTACGTGGTCATGGGCGCGCCGGTCATTGATCCGTTGGGGCGCTACCGCTATGCCAAGGAACTAAAAGAAAAGGGCAAACCCTATCCGGAGTTCGTGGACCTAGTGCTGCCCCTGCACGATAAATTCTGGCAGAACGAAGACACGATGGCCGAGGGTAGCCCGGTGCGGGCGCTGGAACGCGGCGAGCGGGTGGAGTTGCCGCCCGCGCTCTATATTCAGGACACTAAAGACATTGTCCATCCTCGCACTGACCTTGACCGCTTTGTGGAGCAGTATCGCAAGGCGGGAGGCCAAGTAGAGTTAGAACTCTTTGAGGGCGCCTCGGACGGGTTCGCGCCTCGGAACCCGTCGTCATCCGTCGCAGCGCGGATATACGAGAACCGGGATCCGTCGTCGCCCGCTGCAGCGCTGGTGCGAGAGAAGATCATCACCTTCGTCCATCAGCAGGCGCGGTGAGCAAGATGCAAATACGACTCGCCCCTATACAACAGCTGCAGGTCTCTTATCGATGAACTCAACCTGGTTTCGTGGCCCCGG
>CAZUFQ010000374.1:0-6849 GCA_964618735.1 uncultured Enterobacteriaceae bacterium | reverse complement strand
TATGAAAAATTGTATCGCGGCAATGTTCTTTATTTTCAGTTTCGCTTCCTCAGCGTACAAAGAAGAAATGACGAGGAACAACAGCGCGAGAGTTGTTGCTATCCTCATCGACTTTTTCTTTTCTCTTTTAGTGACTTGTGCCCTGGGTAGTCGCTAACCGAGCGAGTACCTCTGCGGTCATGCGTTCCGTGCGATCTGTCGTACTAACAATGCGTTCAAGACTCTGCATGATAGCTTGCAGCGATTGTCCAAGGTTCTGTAGCGCCTGCGCCATCATCTCGCCTTGAGTCTCCACCAACCGGGTCATAGCTTGCTGATGGTCTTCCACCAACCGAGCCATGGTTTGCTGATGATCTCCTACCAACCGGGCTATAGTTTGCTGATGCTCTCCCATCAACCGGGCCATCGCGAGATCGTTTGCTTCCGCTCGCTCATGTACGGTCCGAATCATATCTCCTAATTGGGTTTGTCCGGCAATGACTCCTTCCAAAACCCTGACTAACGTTTCTGCCTCTGCCATAATGGCCTCCTTCTCGGCCAGAATGACGATTAGGATGGGCGCGCTCAATCCCCTATGCTGCCCTGTCTCCTCAGGCTCTCGCTTGACGCCATCCTCGATACAAGAAACAATCTTTCGTTGAGAACCAAGGAGAGCCGGAAAGACTAGAACGGAGAACGAAGAAGTATGAATACACCACAATCGCAAACTCTTTCTTTTTTACTCGCTTCCGGCGCTTCCACTCACCCTGCCCTCGTTGTTCCGGAAGGCGGACCAATAATATCGTACGGCGCGCTCAGCGACCAAGTCGAGCGCCTCGCGGCCACCCTGCAATCACTCGGGATTGGTCGTGGAGACCGCGTGGCAACGGCGCTGCCAAACGGAATTGAAGTTATCACTACGTTCTTCGCAGTCACTGCCGCCGCGGCAACAGCGGCGCCGCTTAATCCTGCCTACACTACTGATGAGTTTCGTTTTTATTTAGAAGATATCGAAGCCAAAGCGTTGATCGTCCCACCCGGCGGCGGCGAGCAGGCGCGAGCGGCGGCGCCGGTAGGCGCAATGATTCTGGAAGCCGCAGCGTCAACAGGCGGTCAGGTGCAGCTTACGGTTGTGCGATCGGCAAACTTTCCTCGCAAACAGACCGAGCCCACGCCAGACGATGTAGCGCTGTTTCTCCACACCAGCGGCACCACGAGCAGACCCAAGGGAGTGCCGCTTTCCCATGCGAATTTACTCACTTCCGCCGACAACGTGGCGGCAACATACGCGCTTACGCCTGGAGATGTCTCCCTGTGCGTGATGCCATTGTTCCACGTTCATGGTCTCGTGGCCTCAACATTCGCCACGCTGCGAAGCGGTGGAACTATAATTGTCCCACCACGTTTCAGCGCCGGCGCCTTCTGGCCTATCGTCAAAACTCATCGCGCCACGTGGTATACAGCAGTCCCGACGATTCACCAAGTGTTGCTCGCACGAGCAGAGGAGGATCAGGCCCCGACGTCAGGGACCAGCAGTCTACGTTTCATCCGCTCTTGCAGCTCTTCACTCGCGCCGGCAACGATGGCGGAGTTGGAAGCCCGCTTCGGCTGCCCAGTTTTGGAAGCCTACGGCATGACTGAAGCGTCTCACCAAATGTCATCAAATCCGTTGCCGCCAGGAGAACGACGAGCGGGATCCGTCGGAAAAGGCACAGGCGTGCAAGTCGCCATTATGGACGACGAAGGCAAGCTGCTTCCTGCAGACACGCAAGGCGAAGTCGTGATTCAAGGGAAGAATGTCACTCGCGGTTACCACAATAACCCGGAAGCCAACGCCGCCGCATTTACGAATGGCTGGTTCCGCACCGGTGATCAGGGCATTCTCGACGCGACGGGATATCTCACTTTGGTTGGTCGGCTTAAAGAACTCATCAACCGGAGCGGAGAGAAAATCTCTCCTCGGGAAATTGACGAACTCCTGCTCACGCATACTGCGGTTGCCGAAGCCGTGTGCTTTGGCGTTCCCGACACCAAATATGGAGAAGAAGTCGCTGCGGCGGTTGTGCTCCGCAGCGAGGCGACTGAAGCGGATTTGATCGCGCACTGTAAAAAACGGCTTGCCGCTTTCAAAGTACCTAAGAAAATCTACGTGGTGACCCAAATTCCACGGACGGCAACAGGGAAGATTCAGCGGCGCGCAGTGGCGGCGGCATTTGCCGCCAAACCGTCTTAATACGTGAGCTTGAGGCGTTCACTCGCCGCTTTTGGCGAGTACGGAGAGGAGTAATACCCGACCCGATAGTTCGTTCCGACCACCACGTCGCCAGGGGTTACTTCAACGAGCACTATATCGTTCGGAGAAAATGTGTGGGGCAGCGGTTCATGATCGATCTCTAACGGGTTACCCGTGTAGTAGCGATGCAGCCCGAGATCGAGCGGCCAGATCAGCGACTCCAAGTCTCCTTCGTACACCGGCTTCCCACCCAATGCGACGAGACGATTCTGTCGTCGCGCAAACCAGACTTTTGCCATAGATAATATCCTTGCCAGAGAAACTCTTTGTTGCCGGTTCTATTTATCTGATTCAATAGAAAACGTGAAGCTGTCACGTGCGGCGTGTGACCTAACGCGTCATACGTGGGCGTGTAGCTTAATGAAACAGAAAAGCGATGTAGAGCACACGCAACACGGACTACGTAAAACGAATGATGCGTCACCCTAAAATCCGCACCAACTCGGTCTGCATCGGCGTGCCAGTCACGATGGCTTCTCGTTCAGTCACATAGACATTTACCTCGCTACGCACTCCAAACTCACCAGGAAGATAGACGCCCGGCTCGATAGAGAAACAAGTTCCTGGTAAGACGCGCCGCTCGTCTTGTGTTTCTAAACCATCCATATTTGCGCCGTTACCATGCACTTCATCGCCAATCGAGTGTCCAGTGCGGTGGACAAAATATTTGCCATAGCCAGCATCAGTGATTACGTTACGCGCGGCGGCGTCGACTTCGTATCCGTAAAAGGTCTGCGCCTTGCTAACTCGTTCTTTGACAAAAGCGATCGCGGCGTCCCGCGCATCACGCACGAGGGTAAAGATTTCTTGATAGCGAACGGGGATTTCGTTTCCCATGAATCCTGTCCAGGTATAGTCCGCATACACGCCGTCCGGCTCTTTTGCCCACAGATCAATGAGGACAAAGTCTCCGGGACGAATCACGCCAGAGTCTGGCGTCGGCTCAAAATGCGGATCGGCGCTATGTGCATTAATCGCGACAATGGGCGGATGATTTGCGACCAACCCACCCGCAGCAAAACGCTGCAAGATTAACTGCTGCACGGCATATTCCGACACCGGCGGGTTTTGGCGAATATAGGCAAATGCTTCATCAACCGTTTTGCGCACGACAGCGGCGGCGCGCAGATGGCTCTGCCATTGGGCGGTGGACCAGACGGCTTCGAAACGCTGGACGAGGTCCGCTGATGACACTACCTCAACGCCACACTGGCGCACCAGCTCGACAGCACCCGCATCCACTCGGGATACATACGGAATAGCGTTTCCTGGCGAATACTGCATAGCTACGCGTTGCGCCCCGCGTAGAGTATCAGCCAACGCCGTATGGAGCTGTTGCCAGGAGAGAAAAACTCGTTTTAAGCCGGGCAACCTATCCAATCGATGCGGTTCAACGCTCGACACGATCCCTACTGGATCGCCATGGCTTGGGATGAAATAGCACCAACGACGGGTAGAAATCTGTCTGGCGTCAAGACCCAGAATACGGTATGCTAGCGGGTCACTGCCGCGAAAATCGTAAAATAACCAACCATCCACCTCTTCACGGCGCAGCGCGTCTTGGATTTCACTCAGTTGTTGTTCCGTCATGGCAGTCTCCCTTCTGGTTGCGACGCGGGGAGCGAGGTGGTAATACTAACGAGCGGAGGTTCAGAATGAAAGAAGGCATCCATCCGAAGTACCAAAAATGCGTGGTCGTGTGCGCATGTGGGAATACGTTTGAAACTCGCGCCACTACTCCAACGTTTCATCTCGATCTATGTTCGCAATGTCATCCCTTTTACACTGGCAAACAGCGCTTGGTGGATACTGCGGGACGCGTTGAGCGTTTTCGCAGGAGATATAGCAAGGTTGGCGAAGCGGCAAAAGCCTAACGTCACGAATTCAATTTCTTCTGCTTCCAGCAAAGGATAGCAATTCTACAAGGGCGGTTTTCGGACCGCCCTTCCTTTTTTCCCAGACGATCCGTTTTTGGTTACATAGACACAGCTTATGAGCGACACTTTACTCGACAAACTCACCGAAGTCGAAAAACGTTACCAAGAACTTGAGGAAACGCTGAGCCGCGCCGAAGTGATCAGCAATCCCAAGGAGTATGCTCGTCTCGGGAAAGAACGATCCACGCTGGAAGAAATCGTGGCGTGCTTCCGCGAATGGCGGAAAACGAGCGATGACCTGCAAGGCAATCAGTCCCTCCTGGAGGACAGCGATCCCGCGGTACGGGAACTTGCTCAAGAAGAGCAAGACACTCTGCAAGCGAAGTACACTCATTTAGAAGAAAAGCTGCGCTTGTTATTGATTCCCAAAGATCCGCTCGACGAGAAAAACGTACTTTTGGAAATTCGCGCCGGGACCGGTGGAGAAGAGGCGAGCTTATTCGCCGCGAACCTCTTTCGCATGTACACTCGCTACGCGGAAAATCACAATTGGCGATTGGAAGTCCTAAGCGCCAGCCCCACTGGCCTTGGGGGATTCAAAGAAGTGATTAGCATGATCGAAGGGCGCGGCGCCTATAGCCGACTCAAATTTGAGGGTGGGGTGCATCGTGTCCAACGTGTGCCAGAAACAGAAGCCTCAGGACGCATCCATACCTCCGCCGTTACAGTCGCTGTGCTTCCAGAAGCCGATGACGTCGATGTCCATATCGACGAGAAAGATTTGCGGATTGATGTTTTTCGCTCCTCTGGTCCTGGCGGACAAAGTGTGAATACCACTGACTCTGCCGTGCGCATCACGCACATTCCTTCGGGTCTCGTCGTCTCCTGTCAGGATGAAAAGTCGCAACATAAGAACAAAGCTAAAGGGCTGAAGATCCTGCGGGCCCGGCTCTTGGAGCGCGCCAGAGAAGAACAGCAGGCGGCTATTAGCGCTTCACGACGCAGTATGGTCGGCTCAGGCGATCGTTCTGAGCGCATCCGCACCTACAACTTTCCACAATCGCGCGTCACCGACCACCGCGTTAATGTCACGCTGCATACACTGGAGCGGGTGCTCGATGGGGAACTTGATCCTATCGTGGACGCCCTCGTGACTTCGTATCAAGCTGAGGCGCTCAAGACGGCAAGTTAACTCCCTGTTCCCTTTGCAGCGAAAACACCAGACAGATGCAGGAAGATTCTTCTCGTCAACAGGCTCAATTGTTGACAGCGGCAAGGGCATTGGTTAAGGCATCTGCGCTTCTCTCAACGCAAGGCGTCGATACAGCACATCTTGATGCAGAGGTCCTGCTTAGCCATACGCTTGGGCTCTCCCGTGCTGGTCTCTATGCTCGTCTGTCCATACCGTTGACTTCTCCACAATGGGAAATGTTCTGGAGCCTCATTGCCCGTCGAGCGCAACGAGAACCCCTGGCGTATCTCATCGGCGAGCGCGAGTTCTGGTCCCTCGCTTTTACGGTGACCCCTGCAGTGTTAATTCCCCGCCCTGAGACGGAAATGGTGGTGGAAACGGCGCTGCGGCTCCTTTCTCAGTCCCCAGCGCACCCGCAAGGCAACATATCGCACCGCCTGAACATTTTGGAAATCGGCTCCGGCAGCGGCTGTATCGCAATCGCATTGGCAAAAGAGTTGCCTCACGCAGAGCTATGGGCAGTCGATATCTCTGCGGCTGCGTTGACAGTCGCGCAGAGCAACGCTCAACGCCACGAGGTCTCGAATCGTATCCACTTTCGGCAAGGCGACTTGTTCTCTCCTATCAGCTCCGCCGACGAGCAGTTTGATTTGATCGTCTCTAACCCACCGTATATTGCCCAACCTGACCTCGCCGCGTTGCAACCAGAAGTACGTGATTGGGAGCCACGTACGGCGATTGATGGAGGATACGACGGACTTGATTTTTACCGCCGCTTAGCGGCTGAAAGCGCATCCTACCTTCGTCCTGGAAGGTGGTTGGTCACCGAGGCAGGCGCCGGGCAAGTTGCTGAGGTCCTCTCCCTTGTTCGTGCTCAACACGCCTTCAAAGAGAGTTACAGTGTAAAAGACTATACTGGTCACGAACGGGTCGTAGTTGCTTATAAAGCGGGACTTCGCATAAGCTAGTAAAGAACGTCAGCGTTAGAGGCATAGGATGAATGTTTGTGGGGGAGGGCTGATTATATGGATAAAATTGTGGTGCGGGGTGGAACGCCGCTGCAAGGCGAAATCGTAGTAAGCGGCGCGAAGAATGCGGCCTTACCGCTGTTATTTGCAACGTTACTCACCGATGAGGAATGTCGACTCAGCCAAGTGCCAAAGCTCGTGGATATCCACACGACGCTACGACTGTTGCGCGACTTGGGCGTACAATACGATTGGTTGAACGAGCATGAGGTCGCGCTGTCTTCACGTTTGGTGCGCTGCTTTGAGGCGCCGTATGAGCTCGTCAAAACCATGCGCGCTTCGTTTTTGACTTTGGGTCCGCTGTTGGCCCGGTTTTGTCCGGCCCCTGTTTCCGCCCCGGGGGGATTGGTGGTGTTCGGGCGGCGGGCCCGGGGTGCGCGGTGGCTGGAGACCTGGTCTACGTGGCGGGGGAGGCCCAGTTCGGTTACCCGGCCGTGCGCACCATGAGCCCGCCGGACAACCAGTACCACGCCTGGATCG
>CAZUFQ010000373.1:0-6859 GCA_964618735.1 uncultured Enterobacteriaceae bacterium | reverse complement strand
GGACCTGTTCCTTCAGCTTTTAGAAAGCAGACAATAAGACTTTGCTTAATAAATAATAAATCGCCAGGCAATATTAACGGAACATAATTTCGTTATTGCACAACTTAGGCCGCCGCATATTCTGACGACTGAGGTTATCTTCTGTTCTTCCCGCTGGTTGTTCCTTTTTCTAGCTAGTCGTCATCGGTTGGTGCTGCTGGCATAACTCATGCACGTCTGCTCGTCATCCCAGGCGCCATTTGCGAAAGAGGAGGAGCCGATGGAATACAAAGAATTTTTACTTTGTTTTGTCCTTTTAGCGCTTATTTTGTTTATGAGCACTATGACGTCTGCTGCTGAGACTCGCCAGGGCAAGGTCCTCGCCGCCGGCTATGGCAAGTTGACGATAATAGAGGCAACGAGCTATACGCAGCTCACGCAGGATGTGGCCGCCGATGCGGCTATTTTATGCGAAAACAAGAAGTGTGAACTTTCAGATGTGAAGGCGGGGGATATGGTAACGATGACTATGAATAAAGAGGGGGACAAAACCGTCGTTACCAAAATAGAAGTGGAGAAAGCCGGTAGCCCAAGCTAAAGGCAGGGTCTCAGCTAAAAAAACTGACCTCCATCAGCGTTGAGAGAAGGGTGCATGTGAGACTCATCCTTCTCCGGGACTCAGGCTTCCGCCTACTGCAGTGGAGAACCGACGACAATCACTTACCGATTTTTATTGCAAAACTGGAAGCATGCTCGCGCCTTTCCAATGTATATAACAATCACTTCTAGTGATAATAAGGGATAAAAGTAGAAGAAGTAGAAAAATAGCGAATATGCCTAGATCCTCTACCCAAGCGATATCCTACCGCTTTACGCACGCCCACTTCAGCGATGCCTTTATCGAGGCGCAGCGTCAGGCCAGAAGCGCGATGACCGACGCCGAGTCGGTGGTCGAACTCAGCTACCAGGCGCTGCTCACGTTAGGCTCGTGTTCCAACCCGACCTACAGTACGTTATGGACTCGCAGAACGCAGCGGCGAGCGACGCCTGGGTCGCCGCCCTGCGTATAGCGCTCATGTTCTGAAACACTCGGAGGCATCACAATGAAATTGATATCAGCCGTTCGCAGCTTGATGTTGGCGCTGGCACTGGCCTTGTGTTTTGCGTCGTCGTCGTCCGCGCAAATCAATTTGTCCATCACGATTGGGCCGCCTCCCCTGCCGGTGTACGAGCAGCCTGTTTGTCCAGACGAAGATTACATGTGGACTCCCGGTTATTGGGCCTGGGGTGACGGCGACTACTACTGGGTGCCTGGCACCTGGTTGCTCGCGCCGGAACCCGGTTTTCTCTGGACCCCCGGCTACTGGGGTTGGCGCGATGGTGCGTATATTTTCCACGAGGGCTACTGGGGTCCGCGGGTCGGATTCTACGGCGGCATCAACTATGGCTTTGGATATGGCGGCCGCGGATATGAAGGAGGCCGCTGGGACAACGGCCACTTTTTCTACAACCGCTCGGTCAACAACGTCAACCAAACGATCGTCAAGAACGTCTACAACACGACGGTGGTAAACAACACTACGATCAATCGTGTCAGTTACAACGGCGGTAACGGAGGCGTCGAAGCACGGGCCACGGCCGAAGAAACGGCCGCTGAGCGTGATCGGCACATTCCGCCCCTCGCCGTGCAAACACAGCATGCAGAGGCGGCGCGCACCAACCCGCAACTTCACGTTTCCGCGAACCAAGGTCGGCCGCCCATCGCAGCGACTCAACGGCCGAATGAATTCAGAGGGACCGCAGCCGTC
This sequence comes from uncultured Enterobacteriaceae bacterium, assembly GCA_964618735.1. Taxonomy (GTDB): domain Bacteria; phylum Desulfobacterota; class Binatia; order Bin18; family Bin18; genus SYOC01. The sequence goes on along the minus strand of CAZUFQ010000373.1, from coordinate 5,072 downwards.
GCCGCCAAAGAAGCCGGCGCGACGCACCCCGCAGCCGCTCATCCGGGAAGTATCGGAGCAGCCGCACCCACGCCAATCCACGCGCGGGACATTCCTCCTGCAATGCACGCCGCTGCCCCGAACATGGGCAACCCGGCGCTCGACAAGACGTATCAAGAGCAACAACAGATAATGCACGCGAGGCAGGACCAGGAAAAGCAAAAGCTCCAGGCCCAACAGGAAGCGGATCACCAGCGTATGACCCAGCAGCAAGCCAACGATGCGCGACGGAAGCAGATGGAGCAGGACCACCAGCGCCAAACCCAGCAGCTGATGGAGCGCCACGCGCAAGAACAGCAGCAGCTAACGCAGCGCCACGCGCAAGGACAGCAGCGGGTAGAGGCAGCGCACCAGCGGCCGCATTCGGCTGGACGCGAGCCAGCTCCATGAGATATCTCGATGCAAGCGTTGTTGCCTCGATTGTCGCCCTGCACATGTCGGTCACGTTCTGAGCCATCCGAAGGAACTGTATGAACCTGAAACCCCTCGCGATGGCCTGCCGTTTATCTATGCGAGCGGATTCAAGCTGTCTGCAGCCCGATCATGCAAGCGCGTCGATCTCGAAGGTCCGCTGCTGGATAATAGCTAAGGTCATGGACGTCGTTCACGCTCCGGCTGGTGCGTGGGTAAAGTGACCCGAAATGTCGTGCCCTGCCCCGGGACGCTGCGCGCCGTGATGCGGCCATTGTGATGCATCACGATCTTGCGACAGATCGCCAACCCCATTCCTGTTCCCTCATACGCGCCTCGCCCTTGCAAACGCTGAAAGGGCTCAAAGATTCGGTCCAGGTATTTTTCCTCAAAGCCAATGCCTTCGTCGGCCACCCAGATGTGACACACTCGCCCGTCATGCTCAGGGCTCTGCGCTTCGTCCTCTTCCTTGTCTGCGAGTGCGCCCCACACTTTAACGACAGGGGGCGCTCCTTCTCGGTGGAACTTCAAGGCGTTGCTAATCAGGTTTTGCAGAAGTTGACTCATTTGCAACGGATCCGCCTCTATCGTGGGCAATGGCTCAATCTGCACGCGTCCTTGTACTTGCTGAATGCGGACTTCCATGTCCAATACGACCGTCCGCGCCACTGTAGACAAATCGACTGAGGTGAAGGGTTGAGAGCGCATCGTCACGCGCGAGAGTGTAAGGAGATCGGTAATCAATGTCTGCATCCGCAGCGCCGCTCCTTGCATCCGCTCAAGATAGTCGCGTCCTTGCGGATTGAGGTTCTGATCGTATTTCCCTTTGAGACGGTCTCCGAAAGCCAGAATCTTCCGCAGCGGCTCTTGCAGGTCATGAGACGCTACGTATGCAAACTGCTCGAGCTCGCTATTGGAGCGAGTAAGTTCTTGCGCTTGACGTTCGAGCGCCGCCTCGGCTCGTCGTCGCTCAAGGATTTCTTTTTGTAATTCCTCGTTCGTAAGCGCTAGCTCTGCTGTGCGTTCCTGCACGCGCAGCTCAAGCTCGGCGCGCGCCTTTTCCACTTCTTCAGCTAAGCGCTGGCGTACTTCAACCTGTTGGTTAAGTTGCCGGTTCGTCCACTCCAGGGCTTGAGCACGCGCCCGCGCCGTGCGGGCAAGCGCTACCGTCCAGGCAAGAAGGATGGCGACGCCGAAGCCTACGTTCAAGGTAACCTCTGGAAGCGCGGACCGTCTGACCGCTAATTCCTCCCGTTGCGGCCACACCCGCACTCGCCACGTTACCCCATAAGCATCCACTGTCGCTTCCCGGGCCCAGCGCGTCTTCCCTTGTCCTCCGGAGGCGTCACGCCGGTAGACTTCTTCCTCGCCGTCGAACAACGCGATGGCGTATCCTTCCGCCACATTCTTGAGGAGCGCGTCGAAGAGGTCTCGAAACACAAACAAACCAACCATGAAGCCTTCGAGGTGCTGGGCATGTACGATGGGAGTACACACCATGAACCCCTTGCCCTCCGTCGGGAAATCGATTGCCGGCGTCACGCCCATGGTCTCTTGCTTGCGAATGACGTCGAGCACTTGTTCCGGATACTGTGCGAACGCCGCTTGCAAGTTTTGCCTTGCCTGGGCGGCGTCCCGTGTGGCGAGCCAACGCGCTTCCCGTGACGGATCGACCCAAAGGATGGCCTGATAGCCGGGGAACTGCTGAAAACGTGACTCCGCCTCGAACTCCCACTGCGCCTCGGGGGGCGCACCCGCATGGGCCCACCGTTGAGCCATCCACACCAACGCAAAGATCCGTGTGTCCATGGACGTCGAAATTTCCCGCTTGACCGTCTCGGCCACCGCGCTAATGGTTTGCTCAATGCGCTCGTGTTCCTGTGCGAGCAGCGCGTGCCATAAAAGCAGTGTGACCGCGATGGCGCCCACACCTACAAGTAGCGGAAGCCTATAAAAAGCGCCGATCCGCGAGAGCCAGCTTCTGCGCCACGCAAACAGCATGAACCCTGCAGCGCCCGCAAGGGCAATAGAGGCTGGAAACGATTGGATCACGGAATGAGACGTAAAAGTCCATGCCACAAAGGCGGCAAGTCCGAGAAAAGCGCAGCATTCTGCACCCCGTAATACGATCCAGGGCAACCATTGCTGCGGGGAAGGGAATTCTTTGTTCATCAATCTTCACACCCAGGTCGAAGCCCCAGCGCCCAATCGACAAAAGCGAAGCCTACAGTAAAAACCAGGAGCCAAATAAATCTGTTCAGCAAGAGAGACTCTGTCGCGGTACGGTCGCACTTAGGATCTAGCGCCTCCAAACGATCAGGAAATTCATCGCATTGTCTATTTGTTAGGATTCCCTCTTTTCTCCTTCTTTCTCAAGTAGGGTGAGCATCGGGGTTGCCTTCCGTGTCTCACTTTCTGCACAAGCAGGCTGGGGAACTGTTGCACAAATAGAACAAAAACTTGCGGTCGTGCAGTGGAATAAAAGTTTTTTCGCACGAGAATTCAGCGTCCCCAGCTGGCATTGCCTTTGCGCAGTCTCGGGACAACAATGCGAGTGGTCGGGACGGTAACAAAAAGAATCCTAAGTAAAAAATCTCTGTATGTAGAAGCGACCTCCTACAGGTGGACCTCACCGTCAAAATGAAGAAGTGGAGTGTCCTATTCTTTTAGATCAGATTGTTGATCCTGCTCATTGGTCTCGATTTCTCTACTAACATCATGTGATTTCTTTCATTGGCGCCGATCTGTGGGCGCTCTATGAATCGTTGTTTGCCTCATCACAGACAGTGTGCAAATTCTTTGATGACGCGCGGGAGGAAAGATGAACAACACACGATGTCAGACGGTATCTTTATGGAATGGGCAACACATGAGATCCGCCATCCATTCATTCATCCGCTTTTTTATCTTCTTGATGAGTTTTGTCATCGCTCAGACGTGCGCAGCGTCACAGAAACAGAAAGAGGCGATCGCTTCCCCCCTTGTCTCCATGCCTGCAAAGGCCAAGCGACAACCACCAAAGCTACGAAAAGCGCATCGAGCCTCGCAAATAGGAGAAGCTTCTTGGTACGGCCCCAAATTCCGGGGCAAGTTGACCTCTAGTGGTGAAGTGTTTGATCAACATAAGCTGACCGCTGCACACCCAACCTTGCCGGAAGGTTCGACTATTAAGGTGACCAATCTAGATAATGGTCGTTCAGTGAACCTGCGGGTGAATGACCGCGGACCATTTCTGCGTGGCCGCATCCTCGACGTCTCCAAAAGAGCAGCTCAGGTTTTGGGGATGTTGAAAGATGGAACAGCCATGGTGCAAGTGAAGGTGCTCTCACGCCCAGATTAATAAGGGGGAAGAACTGCAATAGGAATGACGGAAAAGAAATCCGTAGCAGCCAAGGGGAGACGCAGTCTTCATGAAACGGGACCACCTGTAAAAATTTTAGACTGTCAATTGTGGATCACGCCTCTGCGTCCTCCCTATCCTGCAAAGCGACGCGCACTGGCTGCTGCGTAAATTCTCCTGCCTTCATTGTCCCAGTGTTGCGACACATTGGGCGTGGATGTGTCGCTTTTGCGATAAACGTCCACGATAGCATGACAGCGTAGGCGATTTTTCTTAACTTTTTCCTATCTTCTTTCGGTGCGTTCCTTGCTCGGATGCTTGGGTCAGCAAGGAGAAAACTCTCATGATGAAAATGACTCGATTACGAAATTTCGTAATTTTGATCAGTTGTCTCTACTCCCTTCCATCGTTTGCAAATTCGGAAGATCTCTCACCACTGATCAAGATATCAATTCCCCAACATTTCTCGACAATGGGAGAAGACGATGGATCGACTGGAAATCTGCGTTTTGACAATAACGTTGTCCCAGAAGGAAGTGAAATAGAAATAGGGAAAGTGAAAGATTTCATTCTTGATCTGGATGCAGGACGCGTCGCTTATATCGTTGGAGTGTTCGATCACTTGCCGCAGTGGAAAGATAAACTCTTTGTGATCCCCTGGGAAAGAGTCAGATTAGCCCCGGAGATGGAGAATTTTGCGTTTGTTGGCGACGAGGCGACGCTAGAGAAGACACCCCACTTTTCTTCGGCTGCGTGGCTTACGCAATCGCGTTCCCTAGGGACTTTACTTGCGGACAAGTATGGAAAGGAGAGGGCTGGCCTCAGCACGGGGAGAGTTTACAGTCCACAGTCCACCTACTCTAAAGCAAGCGACTTAGTGGGGTTGAACGTACAAAGCACGACAGGAAAGAAGTGGGGAACTATCGAAGCCTTTCTTCTTACTCCAGGAACAGGGGAGCTCTCTTATCTCCTGCTTTCTTCTGAAACAGAGCAAACAGAGAGTGATAAAAAATTCTTCACACTTCCTTGGAATGTTTTGCAGGACTCCGCAAAACAGCACTTTTTGCATGCTGAGAGAGACCGAACGAAATTCTCCCAACATCAAAAAATTCTCTGTGACCACACCAACAGCGACCATTCAGTTGAACATTGCCAACCGGAGCAGCTTCGGATGCAAACCCTTGCCAGATAATCAAGAAATAGGAGGCCGCCGGATGGACGGCTTCCTTGTCATGGTTGAATGTTAGAGTTTCTTTCCTGCTGATTGTTTAGGTAGGATCCT
>CAZUFQ010000372.1:0-6860 GCA_964618735.1 uncultured Enterobacteriaceae bacterium | reverse complement strand
TCCAGCTGAAGACTGTGAATATCTTCTCGAGCGTCTGTGTACCTGGCTCGGCGGTCCGGACTTTGAACCTTCAGCCAATACGTCAGACATACTCCTCGTGTACGCCATTCTCAAGGCAATCCTGGCGCATCTCTATCTGGCCTGGATTCACCCTTTTGGAGATGGGAATGGGCGCACAGCGAGGTTGGTAGAGTTTCTCATATTAGTTAGCTCAGGAGTTCCAGGCCCTGCCGCCCATCTTCTGAGTAATCACTACAACCAGACCCGCTCGGAGTACTATCGCCAACTGGACCAAGCCAGCCAGTCCGGGGGAGACGTGCTGCCCTTTCTCACCTACGCCGTGCAGGGGTTTGTCGATGGGCTCCGCTCCCAACTAGAAGTGATCCGCTTTCAACAATGGGACGTGGCTTGGGAGAATTACGTCCATGAAAAGTTTCAGCACAGTACTTCTTCAAATGATGTGCGGCGCCGCCATTTGCTCCTTGATCTCTCTGACCGTGCGGAACCGACGCCCTTTGGCAAGCTGCGAGAACTCAGTGCGCGAGTGGCGGCAGCCTATGCCACCAAGACAGCTAAGACGCTGTCACGCGACCTGAGCGCGTTAATAACAATGGACCTGTTGGAATTGACACCGTCCGGCTACAGGGCCAAGAAAGAAACGATTCTCGCGTTTCTACCCCTGCGACGCACAAAACAGACAGATGGGGAAAAGTAGGAGTAATGCATTCAAGTGCAAACCGCCGTAAAGGCGCTGATTTTTATTAACGAAGTCAAATTTAGCTAATAAGCGGAACCCCTGTCTTTGTGAAGCTACATACAGTGTTCGTTGACGAGGGGCTCTTTGAGCATGTTCTACCACTTACTCCGAGAACTCGGAAACGACCAACCTTGCGAGCGGGGGAGGGAATAACTCCGAGAGCTGGGAAACGATTGACTTGGATAATCCCGGGTTCCCGACTGACCAGTGTGCGGGTTCACATTGCCGCGAGTGCTCCAATTGTTAAAAAAGTTGCCATCGGGAGCTGAGCGATAATGGGGCTGGACATAGGTTCCATCACTACGGAAGTGCCCATCTACAAATGTGTCCGCCAGAGCTGGGGAGGCTAACATGAAAGCGAGCGCTCCAACTAGCAATGCTTTGTGTCCGAGACCTTTCTTTTGCATAATCTATCCTCCTCTGTAAGCGATTTGCCCGTATCCCGGGCTTCTGTTGTATAAAGACTCCTGATGTGTTCTTTTTTTTCCATCTAGATTTCTTTATGTAGATGAGCGTGACGGGAGAGGAATTACAGGAACTCTTGCGGCGTACGATGGCAAGGGAGCGAGCGGCGTGGGATGCTTTTGTTGAGCAATACTCCCCGTTAGTGTGGCGCATTTTAGGCAAATTTGACAATCTCAACCGAGTAGAACGGGAAGATCTTTCTCACGATGTCTTTGTCATTCTGCTGCATAAAGGCTTGCAGTCCTTTCGCGGGACGACCGTGCACGAGTTTCGCGCCTATCTGAAGATGATTACGGAGAACGAAGCTAAAAGTTACCTGCGTCGTCATGGTCGCCGTTTTGAGGTTCCTGACTCGTTTCTCTCAGATGTGGGAGAGGGCAACGAACGGCTTTCCCTGGGCTCTGCTATTCCTGATCCAGATCCAGGACCCGAAGAACAAGCGGCCCAACAAGAAAAGCTGCGAGGAGTGCTCCGTTGTGTGCAGGAGCTACCTCTGGTTGACCAAGAGATTTTCTGGATGGAAGTGAGAGGGCATTCTTATCAAGAGATTACTCAAGTCTTAGGACTCCCTCAGGGGACAGTAGCATCAAAATACTATCGAGCGAAGGCAAAGATCGAAGCATGTCTGAAAAAGGCAGGACTCTTATGATGGCGAGAGGAAAAATGGGGAGCGTAAGAGGTCTCTAAAGGAATGAAGGGAGGAGCCTGCCCACAGATAGAGGAGTACGACCATGACGGACCTCGACAAATCCCTACTGCGGCGCCTCGGTCAGATGCAGGCTTCGAATTGTCCATCCCTGGCTGCGCTGGGAGACTTCCTAGATAAAAAGGGCAGTGTAGATGACCGACAAGCACTAGAACTACACCTGCGAGGTTGTCCAGCGTGTGTCAACCGCCTTCTTGAACTGCGAGAGCTTGCTCATCTTGAGAAAGGAAGAAAAACCGACACGATTCAGGTAGCCGAACACGACATACACTATGGCGTGAGAGAAGAAGGAGCGCCCTATGACTCTTATAGTAAAGAAGGAGCGCCCTATGGAGATGCAAAAGAGACAGCAGAAAGAGATATACCGCCTCCCTCTCTTATTGCGGAGCTGAAACGCTTAGTGCCTGGCGAGGAAAAGGTTCAGCAGTCCCCTCTCGTGTCTCGAATCACTGAAGCTGTAGCGAGTTTGAGCGCAGCAGTATGGCAATGGACCTCACCGCACATGTTTGGCGGAGTCGTCGCCGTGTCGGCTGTGGCGGTCTTTCTTTTCGTGTTTGGACCAACGCTTCTGCAGCATCTAGGCCAGGGAGAGCAAGGAGAAACTGTTGCTGGGCTTACAGTTGAGGAACAGAGGACGCTGAGTTCGTTAGCCACGATTACAGGTGGAGCAACGACGCTGCAACAACGACTTGTCTCGACATTGGAAAAGTTGCCCAAAAATCTCTTCCTTGAAGAGACGCGGGGAGCGACCAATGTAGAAGTCTACAAGAAAGCCGCGCCAGGGACCGTCCTGGTTGTGTCCGACCAGAGTTTAGGAAGCGGTGTCGTGGTGAGCGATCAGGGAGAGGTGCTGACCAACTGGCATGTGGTGCAGGGAGCAGAACGGTTAGCTGTAGTATTCAAACCCCAACGCGGCGTGGAGATTCAAGAGGACCTGGCTTTTGCAGCCAGCATCATCACTAAAGATGAAGTTGCCGATCTCGCTTTACTAAAGATACTCACACCGCCGTCCCATTTCCCAGTGTTATCGTTAGGGGATATTGGGAGAGTGGAAGTCGGACAGGATGTGCACGCGATTGGCCATCCGGAAGGCGAGGTCTGGACGTATACGACGGGAATTATCAGCCAGGTGCGTCCTCATTATCAATGGCATGGCTCTGACAATCTGGCGCATCAAAGCACGGTGATTCAGACGCAGACGGCTCTGAACCCAGGGAACTCTGGCGGGCCATTGCTCAACGATCGGGCCGAGGTGATCGGGATCAATTCCTTTCGTGGAGAAGGGGAAGGATTGAATTACGCCGTTGCTGTTGACACGGTAAAATCATTCCTTCAACAGGCCAGGAGCACTTCCGCTTCCTCGCCCGCTTCTGCTCGCCCAGCTTCCTATAAGACAGAAGCCTACGGATCAAACCTGATGGGGATCTATGTCAACACAAGAGTCCCGCCGCCAGACGTGTGGCTATCGCGAGATGCCGCCAGAAAGCTCGTCATCGCTAAAGGAAGCAAATCCATGACACAAATTGACACTGTGATCCAAGAAGGGTCACAGCCGAAGACCTGGGTGTATTATTCTGACCTAGACTGTGACGGGAAGGTTGATCTGATCGGCTATGACGTCAATGGGGATGACATTGTTGACCGCTACGATCTTCCCCAGAAACCAGTACGAATTGTTGACCTTGCTGGAGAGTTAGTGCAAGCCCTCCGCAAAGGCATCGTTCCATACCCACAGCTGCATGTGTGTCAATGAGAAGAGCCAGACCAAGAAGAAAGGGTATACACCTTAACTCAAGGGTAGTTTTGTTGATTCCCCTTGGTATCGTACTGATTATGACTTGCTCTTCTTTTGTCTTTTGTAGCAAAGTTTCGGCTGGTGATGAGGTTTCTTCCGAAGGGGCGAAGCAATCTCCTCCCCCAACAACGGTGGAAGAACTATCGACCGCAGGGCTTCAATATCAAGTAGCGGGCCAACTCGATGCTGCAATCGAGAAATACAAAGCTGCCCTAGCATTAGCTCAGAAGGAGCAAGATGCCCTCCATGGTGCTGCGGCCGCCACTCTTCTCGCGACTGGGTATACTCAGCAACATCAGCTGCAGACGGCCGCCGAGTATTATCGACAGGCCGCCCAACTATTTCAAACGAGTGGGAAAATAAATGGAGCTGTGACCAATTTGTATCTTTTGGGGAACACCCTGAAAGACCTTGGTCATTATGATGAAGCCTTCGCAGTTTACCTCGAAGCTTTTACGATTGGAAAGTCTCAACTCCAAGTAGAAAAAGAGTCGGATAGAAATTTCCTGAGTGGACTTCTGACCCAGATTGTCAGCACTGCTTTGCTTCTTAAGAAAGAAATAGACACTTTAGGAACTCTGAAGGAAGCCGTGGAGATCTTTAAGAAGAAGGGCGATACGAGATTGGCTGCCGAGGCTCTTGATTGGATTCAGAGAATATACACAAAGGCAAAAGACCCCGAAAAAGGACTGACCTATTTCGCTGAGATCCTTGCACGAACCCAAAGGGACAAAGACTACTATTTGGAGTCAGAAATTACATATCAAATGAGTATTCTTTTTTTTGAGGCGAAGAACCGCGAGGAAGCTCTTCGTTTTCACGAACACACCTTGGAATTATGTCGAGAGACAAGCAACTCGTTGCTAATGGTTCGGGTGCTCGGAGAGCTCGGCGCATATTACTTATCGAATGACCCGAGCAAAGCCTTAGCCTACCTCGAACGCGGTGTAGCTGCAGCTGAAGGTATTAAAAGGGAGGGACTTACTGCCAACGAGCTAGAAAATCTACAGCGAGACAATGGAACAAATTTACTATTCATAGGAAATATTCACCAGCGTCAGGGATACCTAGAAAAATCAATAGAATTTTATCGCCGAGCCAGAGAGGTATTTATAGAGGCAGGAAGAAGACAAGAGGGAATCTCGTCGCTAGGGCGTTTGGTCGAAGTCTATGCTCAGCTCAAACAGACTCAGGAAGGCATGCTCGCTTACCTTCAGTCGGAGAAAGAGGAAAAAGAACAAAACGTGCTGAAATGGCAAATAAAAGCGTTACTCAATCTCGCTGAGGTTTCTGATGTTACTGGAGAGGTTGACAAAGTTCAGCACTATTACTTTGAAGCACTCAGTCTGTGTCGGCAGACAGATGATCCCCAGCAGCAAGCATTCGTCCTTATGGAAATTGGACGCCTCTCTCAAGATGCAAGCCGATATGAAGAAGCTCTCACTTTTTTCCAGCAGGCACTTGATAAATCGCGGGAGGCAAAGGATCACAAACAAGAAGTAGAGATCCTGTCTCAAATAGGAGAAATACACCTCTTGTGGCTTGGTGATGCCGAGGCAGGTGCACGATGGTATAGCGAGGCATGGGAAATAGCGAAAGCTGCGCATGATACGATAAATGAAGCTCGCGCCTTGGCAGCCCTTCTTTTAGTAGATGCTATGCTTGGTCGTGACAATGCCCTCAGAGAGCACGCTGCTCAGGCTTCAAAGACACTGAGCGAAATTTTGCAATGGTTGTCCATAGAGAAAAAGAAAGCTTCTATGTCTCCTCCGTCTGTTGATAACGCGACTAGTCTTATCGAATACCTTTCCGCCGAGGCTCGCCTCGTACAAGTGATAGGTTTAGTCTGGACAAGGTTCTTAGAGGATACTGCCCTTCCAGCAGGGATACAGGCGTTGAACGACGCCTTGCTTCTACATCAAGCTCTTCCTCGGACAAGGGAATTTCTAATAGAAACAGCGAAGGACCTATATTATCTTGGGTTGACGTTAAGAGATTCACAACACTATGAGGAAGCATTAAATAATTTCCAACAGGCAGAAACGATCGCTCGAAGTATGAACAGTCCAGAGATTCGTTGGGTGCTAAATGCGATAGGCCGCACCCAAGAAGCCCAGGGTAAGCTGCAAGAGGCTCTTGGCTCTTATGTTCAGGCGATAGAAATCCTAGAACGGGTCAATTCCTACCAGCGATCGGAAGAGGTCAGGATTCCTCTACGAGAACTCGGGTTTAATGTCTATAGCAGCATCCTGCGGCTTTTATACAAGCTTCATTTGCAGGATCCTCAGCCATACTATATCGAGCAGGCCTTTATTTACTACGAGAAAGGCAAAGCTCGCAGTCTTCTAGATCTTCTTGCCGAAGCCAAAGTTCATATTCAGGAAGGAATTGATTCAGGCTTGCTGAAAGAGGAGGAGAAAATATCAACAAGAATCTCCCGTCTTCATCGAGCTCTTGCTGAGCCAAAACTTACGACGGAGCAGGAAAAACCGCTCTTAGTTACCCTGGAGGAACAAGAGCAAGCCTTACAAGCCCTGCATGTGAAGATGGCGGTAGCGAATCCGAAGTACGCTGCACTCCAGGCTCCGCAGACAGCGGACATTCCTCAAGTGCAAGCGGCTCTCGATAAAGACACACTCCTCCTGGAATACGTTCTCGGAGAAGAAACCTCCTTTCTGTGGGCCATTACGCAAGAGGGCATGCATGGCTACGAACTGCCGAAAGGGGAAGAGATCGACCACCAAGTGGAGCAATACCTGTCCACCTTGAAGACTCCACTCCTTGGAAAAGATGAAATCGAACAACACGTCGCACTGGGAAAGAGACTCTACCGGACGTTACTACAACCGGCAGCAAACCAGCTCAAAGAAAAAGGTAAGGTCATCATCGTCCCAGATGGAAGTTTGTACTCCCTTCCCTTCGAAGCGCTGATCGTAGAGGACGGTAAGGAATATCATGCAGACCGCGAAACACTCCACTTACTTCCATACTTTATAAAGAACTACACCGTGACGTACGCTCCTTCAGCTTCTGTGCTGGTCGCGTTGGAAAAAAATCATAACCTGCATCTCGCCAAGGATTCTTCTCAATCTCCGCTGTTAGCTTTTGGAGATCCGGCTCCTTTGCCCGAAGGATTT
>CAZUFQ010000371.1:0-6867 GCA_964618735.1 uncultured Enterobacteriaceae bacterium | reverse complement strand
GGTCAAGTCCCCTAAACCCTGTAACCTGGATTAGGCAGCAGACGCGGCACTGCGGCGAGAGTGGGCATTGGATTGTAGGCCTTCGACACTCCCTGAATGTTCGTCCAGTTTGAGCCTCTGCCGCAAGCTGCGAATTTGTTGTTGTTCAAATTCACTAAAACACTTCTTGCCCCAGCGGTCACTCACGCGAATCAAGACCGCAAACACTAACTGTACTAAACTCCGCTCATCGAGCAGATGCGGGATGACCTTGGTGCGCCGCCGCTCTTCGACAAACGCGCGTTCGGCCAAGTTCGAGGTCCGGACATACTGTTGATGGCGCTGGGGCACTTCCAGATGATTGAGACTGGCCTCGGCATCATCGAGCAAACACCGACAGGCTTCCGGAAATTCGCGCTGATACTGCGCCACAATCTGGTCGCGCCGTTCTTCCGCTTTCTTGCGCGTCGGGGCGTCCCGCATGTCCACGACCAACGCTTTGAACTCCGACCACGCTGCGGCCGGGACTTTTTGCTGGAGATTCTGCATTTTATGGAACCAGCACCGGATACGTAAGGACTTGGGCCACATCGTGTCCACTGCTTTAGTCAGGCCTGGGGCACCATCGGTGGTAATCGTGACGGGCGGCGGCATGCCCCGTCTCGCCAGCTCCCGCAGGACCTCCAGACAACTCTCATAGCTCTCACTATTGGTGGTGGAGAGACTGAGCAAGACTTTGCGTCCATCTTCACAGATTGCCCAGATACACAGCACCCCGGTCTTGTTCCCCCAGCGGCGTAAGGGCTCATACACCGTGTCAATAAAAAGGTAGGCGACCGCCTCCCCACTGAGATCCCGCAGCCGAAAGGCCTCATACTCCTCGGTTAAGCTCTCGCTCAACTCACTGACTGTACTCTTGGAGAGGACAAACTGGCCCACGGCTTTCTCTAAGCTGTACTCAATCTCCCGCTGCGACATCCCCCCCACGTACATTTCCAGAATTAAGCGGTTGAGGACGTCGCTCGTGCCTCCCACATGCTGCCAGAGCTGGGACCGATAGGGTTCGTCCTGTCCACGGATCTGGGGCACTTTCACCCGCAACACCCCTTCGGCAGTCTTGAGCGTGCCGTTCTCATAGCCGTTACGGTAGCCGGGTCGCTCGCCTCGTGCTTCGTAGCGCCCACGTCCCAACGTCGCCGCTTGTTCGTGTTCCAACGCTTCTTGCAACACGCGTTCGGTCGAGAGCCGCACTAACAGACTTAATAACTCTTCCCCATTCTGCCCCTCCGCTTGTCCTGCCAACAGCGCTCGGAGCGCCTGGGCCTTCTGTTCACTTGGTGCTATCCTCTTCTCCATACGGGAGTCCTCCTTCTGTGGTTGTGTAATCTTGCTCGCAACCTGATTACCTACCGCAGAAGTGCTTCCCGTCTACTCCCTCCCAGTTACAGGGATTCTAGGACATAACCGGACTGTGGAATGTGATGCGTTCGACCACGCCGGTAAGCCGTTCGAGAGCGGGCTCAGGCGTAACGACGTTTCCCGCTGGGGCGGGGGTCATATCTGCGCCTTCGCTCTAGAGGCTGCGAGGAGTGGCCACTGTATAGAGCTAAAGTCCCTGAGGTTATTCTTTCGCCTTTTGTTCACCTCGCTACAATTCCTGGGTGCTGGGGCTTTGTCAAGCAAGCTCAGCAAAAAGTGGGAATATTCTGTTAGCGAAGGAGAGAGGAGAAGAAAGGAAAATGGAATGTAAACCAAAAATAGCGACGCCATACCACCGTTGCTTAGGGCTCTCCACCAATCAATGGTACAAACTGGACAAGGCCCAGGTCTTCTTCGGTGATGCTTCTTCTTCCTTTGCGCAAGCGCAGCAGATGCTGCACACCATCCCTTGTGACTGGCGCTACTAAGCGGCCCTCTGCGGCAAGCTGATCGAGCAGCGCTTGGGGCACGTGAGGCGTCGCAGCTGTCACGATAACGGCGTCATACGGACTTCCCGGGGCCCAGCCGTAATTGCCATCCCCAAGGATCACGGTGACATTGTCATAACCTAATGCCGCCAGCCGCGCCCGCGCCGTCTCCGCCAAGCGGGGGAGAATCTCAATCGAGTACACCCGCTGGGCTAAGCGGCTGAGCACGGCGGCTTGATACCCCGAGCCAGTCCCAATTTCCAGTACGTTTTCTGTCCCTGTCAGAAGAAGACTCTCCGTCATCAGCGCCACTATATATGGCTGAGAAATTGTTTGTCCTTCATCTATAGGAAGCGGTCTATCATCGTAGGCTTCGCGGCGCCTGGGAACAGAGACAAACAGATGCCGGGGAATCTCCGCCATGGTCTGCAGGACCCGCTCATCCCGAATCCCGCGCTGACGTAGCTGTTGCTCGACCATTTGCAAGCGCATGGTCCGCAGGTGTTCTTCCGGGGTCACCACCTGATTACTGCTACACGAAGGCCCAAGACTCCACAGCCCAAAGAGGGGGAAAAGCAACAGCCAAGTCTTCCTGAAACGATGCGTATTCATCCTCAGTCATAAGGACGGAGTACACACGTCAGGTTCCACAAAATGTTTGACGGACGCGCTCATGAGGCGCAGGAGGCTTACTGTACTCCGTATGTTCGGGTTGGTGGTCAAACGGCGTGGACAGCACTGCGAGTAAGGTTTCCATAGGGGCGAGGTCTCCCAGTGTTACTGCAGCGTTGAGAGCCTCCTCAACTCGATGATTGCGCGGAATGAAAGCAGGATTGGACGCACGCATGAGCCTGGCGGCTTCCTGCGGCGTAGCTGATTGCTGGCCGAGCCGCGTCTTCCAGAGGGTCACCCACGCTTCGTAGCCTGCCGGCGCTTCGTCACCTTCCGCCACAGCGCAGAGCAGACGAAACGTATTAGTGTAATCGGCCGCATGTTCCTGCATCAGCTCAAGCAGCGAGTATATGAGGCTGGAGTCCTCAGGCTGCTCGCTTACCATCCCTAGCTTTTGGCGCATGCCTTTAAGCCAATGGCTCTCGAATCTCACGGGAAACTGAGCGATCGTTTCTTCGGCCAGTGTGATTGCTTTGTCTTGATTGTCGTCGAGCAGGGGCAGTAGGGTGTCCGCCAAGCGCGCTAGATTCCACTGCGCGATGCGAGGCTGGTGGCCGAACGCATAACGGCCCTGATGGTCGATAGAACTGAACACCGTCGTAGGATCATACGTATCCATAAACGCGCACGGGCCATAATCGAGCGTTTCGCCGGAAATAGTCATGTTATCAGTATTCATCACCCCGTGAATGAAACCCACATGCATCCAGCGTGCGATCAGTGCAACTTGCGACTCACACACGGATTCAAGCAACGCGAGCGCGGGGGTAGAAGATGTTTGCAGTGCAGGGTAATGCCGATTGATAGCATAATCCTTCAATATTTTTATTGCCTCCCAATCGCCTCGGGCGGCAAAATACTCAAACGTACCAATGCGGAGGTGGCTTGCCGCTACACGCGCCAGTACCGCACCTGGCAGCATAGTCTCGCGGAAGACAGGCTCACCAGTAGTGACTGCCGCTAGCGACCGCGTCGTGGGAATGCCAAGGGCATGCATCGCCTCACTGATGATATACTCGCGCAGGACAGGACCCAGAGCCGCCCGCCCATCCCCGCGGCGTGAAAAGGGAGTTTGCCCGGCGCCCTTCAGGTGTAGATCTCGCCGCTTGCCATCGCAGCCAATAATTTCGCCCAGCAGAATCGCCCGTCCATCCCCGAGTTGCGGCACGAAATGACCAAACTGATGACCCGCGTAGGCCATGGCCAGCGGGTCTGTCCCGACTGGCTGTTGGTTTCCGGAAAAGAACGCCGCCCCCATCTCACTATCCAGCCGCTGGGCATCCAGCCCTAATTCCTCAGCGAGAGGATAGTTCAACTTCACCATGCGTGGGCTGGGCGCCGGAGTAGGGTTCAACCGCGCATAAAAACGCTGCGGCAGCAAGGCGTAGCTATTATCAAACTGTCCTCCGAAATCAGAGGGGCGAAGGAAACTATCGGTAACTGGTGTCAATGACATAGGGTTGCAGAGTAACACAATGAATGACGCTAGCCCATACATTTCGGGATTTTTATTCACCATCGTCAGCATATTAGCTACCAGGTAGTGTTGGAGAAGACATGCTCTATCCACATTGCTAGTCGGGAAAATGCAACGCCATAGTAGACGAATTCTCCACTATAAGAGGGCTCTACAAGAACTCCTCAATATCACATGACATAGAGAAGATTGCTTTCTCGTTTTGCTCTTTAAACAATGACTGCCCTCCTATTGGGGATGTTGCGAGGTCCCTTTACTGTACGTTCATACCACAGCCTAGTACATCTGCAGGAAACCGGTTGGGGAATATGGTGCGTCTCGATGAGGCCCAGGCAGGGGTAGGGGCTTGATTGATCAAGCCCGTGGGTGGGTCCGATGAATCGGACCCCTACAGCGGTATTCTCTAAGAGGTAAACTGAAACTGCACTAGTAAAACTTATCGATCGTGCATTAGTAATTCCATCTACTCTGTTCCTTTGGCGCCGAGTTTGCGGTAAGCCTCCTGTCACACTTATCAAGGAGGATATGTGAAAACTTGGCCAGGACAGCCATATCCGCCCGGCGCCACCTGGGATGGCGCGGGCGTCAATTTTGCGCTCTTCTCTGAGAATGCCACAGGTGTGGAATTGTGTCTCTTCGACAAACCGGACGCGCCTCAGGAGGTGACGCGTATCGCCTTAAAGGAACAGACCGACCAAGTCTGGCACCTCTATCTGCCCCAAGTCCGGCCGGGGCAGCTGTACGGCTATCGTGTGCGCGGGCCTTATGCGCCGGAGGAGGGACATCGCTTTAACCCCACGAAATTGCTGTTAGACCCGTACGCCAAAGCCATCGCTAGCACGGTTCGCTGGAGCGATGCGCTTTTTGGTTATTCCATCGGTCATCCCGATGCCGACCTCGCGCCCGACGGGCGCGACAGCGCCCCAGGCATGTCGAAGTGCGTCGTGGTCGATCCCGCCTTTAGCTGGGGGAATGATGTCCCGCCCCGCACGCCCTGGCATAAGACAATCATTTACGAGATGCATGTAAAGGGTTTTACCGCACGTCATCCTGCCATTCCCGAAGAATTGCGCGGGACCTATGCCGGCCTCACACATCCGGCGGCCATCGAATATCTGCATGCTATCGGCGTCACTGCGGTGGAATTAATGCCGGTCCACCAATTCGTAGCCGATAAACATCTCGTTGATCGTGGCCTCACTAACTACTGGGGCTATAACTCTATCGGTTTCTTTGCCCCCGATGTCCGCTACTCCAGCAGCGGCGGCCTCGGCCAGCAAGTGGCGGAGTTTAAGACTCTCGTGAAAACACTGCACCGCGAGGGGATCGAGGTGATTCTGGACGTCGTCTACAACCACACGGCCGAAGGCAGCCACCTCGGTCCTACCCTCTGTTTCCGTGGTATTGACAACGCCGCGTATTATCGACTCGTGGCTGATAACCGGCGCTATTATACGGACTACACAGGCTGTGGTAATACGCTCAACATGACGCACCCCCGCGCGCTGCAGCTCGTCATGGATAGTCTGCGGTACTGGGCATCAGAAATGCACGTCGACGGCTTCCGCTTCGACTTGGCGTCAACCCTGGCGCGGGAATTACATGAAGTAGACCGGCTCGGAGCCTTCTTCGATATTATTCACCAGGACCCGGTGCTCTCACAGGTCAAGCTCATTGCTGAGCCGTGGGACCTAGGCGAGGGCGGCTACCAGGTCGGCAATTTCCCGGTGCTGTGGGCCGAATGGAATGGCGTCTATCGCGACGAAGTCAGGAGCTTTTGGAAGGGCGACGGTGGGCTCATCGGCGCCTTAGCGTACCGCTTGACCGGGAGTAGTGATCTCTACGAATGGAGCGGTCGGCGGCCCTCCGCCAGTGTGAATTTTATCACGGCGCACGACGGGTTTACCTTGACTGACTTGTTGAGCTACAACGACAAGCACAACGAGGCGAACGGCGAAGACAACCATGACGGGCACGATCACAACCTCAGTTGGAACTGCGGTGTGGAAGGCCCGACAAATGACCCCGCCATCCTCGCCCTGCGGGCCCGTCAGCAGCGCAACTTCTTGGCTACGCTCATCCTCTCACAAGGGGTGCCGATGTTGCAGGCTGGGGATGAGTTGGGCCGCACCCAACAGGGGAACAATAACGCGTATTGTCAGGACAACGAAAGCTCTTGGATCGACTGGAACCTGGACCGCCCCCGGCGTGAGCTATTGGAGTTCACTCAGCTGTTAGTACGACTCCGACACCAGCACCCCGTGTTGCACCGTCGAAAGTTTTTCCAGGGGCGGCGTATCCGCGGTTCAGATGTGAAAGATCTCGCCTGGTTTCGGCCCGACGGTAAGGAGATGACAGACGAAGATTGGAATAACGGCTTCGCTCGTTGTCTCGGGCTACGTTTGGCTGGGGAGGCCATTGAGGAGGTAGACGCCCGCGGACGGCCCATCGTGGATGACACCTTGCTCATATTGCTCAATGCCCACCATGAATCTCTACCTTTTATTCTCCCTGCCCACCGGCCTGGGGTACGGTGGCAGCTGCTCATGGATACACGGGAAGCAAGGAGCAAGAAGCGTTCCGCGTCGATCCGCGGGGGACGGCCCTACGAGCTTGAAGCGCGTTCTCTAGCCCTATTCCTCGTACCGTATGAAAGCGAGGAAGCCGAAGAATCCGAAGAAGCAGCGGAACACGATGCCGCGTATCAGTAAGAGAAATCGCTGGACTTAAGAAAAGCAGCGGGGGCCGATCGTTGGCGCGCCAGCGATCGACTATGGCGGATTGCAGATCAGTTGATCTTTTTTGTTTGTCACACGCCCTTCCCCCTGTCCC
>CAZUFQ010000370.1:0-6879 GCA_964618735.1 uncultured Enterobacteriaceae bacterium | reverse complement strand
GGCACCCTTTTCAGCTCTTCCGGAACGCGAACGCGACGGCAACGCAGGGCGATGGGGACAGGGAGCGCATTGTTCAGTCACGCGCCCCCTTATGAGTGGTGTTAGACAATCATCCACCAAAATAATTGCGCGGATTGTCAACAGTCATAGTACGGATCGTGCCCTCGCTGACACCGGATTTGCTCAGCGCAGGGAGAATATTGCGGCAGATATGCGAATAACTCCAGTTGGGGCACTTATCCATGAAGGCTTGCCAGTCTTTGCTCACGCGCCCCAACCAGCAGCTCACATGATCATGCGAGAGCATGATGCGATCGTATCCAACGGCAAGGAGCCCAATCAACGAAGCGAGACGCATTTTGTCGGAAGCAATCGTTTCCACGCCGAAACGATCAAAGCCAATCCACGCGCCGCGCTCGAGAATATCGAAATAGTAACGCATGTCGCCGACGCCACAGGCATGACCGATCAGCACCCGATTAAAGTCCACACCTTCGTCCGCAAAAATGTCGAGCGTCTCACGACCGAAAGGACCAAGCTCGTCATTGTGACAGAGAATAGGCGCACCGGTTGCCTTTTGGGTGCGGGCTGCCGCGCGCAGACAAGTCTCTTCGTGTTTGCCGATCGTCTTTGCCGTCTCCGTCATACCAGGAATGCCGCCAGTCGCCGTTTTGATGATGCCGGTTTTGATGCCAGTCTTACCGACGCCCTCAGTTAACTCTCGGACGTACACCTCGGCGATATCATCTGGCGACAATGACCGAAAATGCGGCGGAATACCCAGCGCTTCGTTGTAGAGCCCCGTCGCCATGACAATGCGCACCCCAGACTTCTCCGCCACTTCAGCGGCGAATTCGACGTCGCGGCCAAGCTCCATCGGGCACGGATCCACAAAAGTGCTTACCCCGAGGTTTTTGATTTCTTTGAGCTTATCAACCGCCTTCGCCACTTCTTCTTTGCGATTGAAGCTGGTGTTGTCAAACTCAAAACCGGGAAAACCGGCCGAGAGATGTTCATGAATCAGGGTGAAACCAAGATCCTTGGGTTCACAGGGTCCGAGGACCGAGTTGACTGTTGCCATAGCGAGCTTCTTCCTCCTTACAGTATTTCGCGGCCACTGCTTTTCTCTCTATCCTAGATGAGGGGAGGAGTACAAGCGCTCACTCAACTACACGGAAACAATATGGAAGGTTAGGAGCGCAAACACGTGGGACAATGTAAAGTACGCTCACAGTGGCTGGTCTTCTGAGCTCAGTACTCTGTCGGCGCTCCTGGAAACACCACGCCTTCAGGCAGCAGCTGCAGCGGCATGGAACACAAACTCAACTTCGCCGATCCGCACCACCATCCCCTCCTTGAGGAGATTCTCAACAATCGGCCGTCCATTGACATAAGTGCCGTTGCGACTCTTGAGGTCAAAGATCACGTAGCCGGGTTTGAGCTTCTTGATCCGTACATGCTCTCGGGAAATAGATTCGTGTGGAATCACCACATCACACGTTTCTCCACGCCCTAGCACCAATTCATCCCGCATGAACGCAATCTCGCGCGGCGCTGTTTCAATAGCGCTTTGTCGCAACAAACGTGCATACGGCGCAGGTTTCTCAGGAGCTGGAGCTACAGGAGGCGTCGCAAATGAGGTTGAAACCCCTGAAACGAGCCGCTGTATCATATCCGCAGAAAGAGCGCCGAAGCGGGCGCGCGCAAGCAAGGGCAATACTGCTGCGGCGAGCAACGGAATGATAAAATTCCACCACGCAATCGGTATCGGCGCGGACGCTGGAGCGCCGCTAGAAGAAGGGACCACCGGAGATACGCGTGCGCCGCCGACTCCGCGCACTTGATAAGAAACCTGCGCTTCTCCTTCTCGTTCTTTATATTTTACCCTGAGAGCAACTTCACGCTTGGTCCCGTCTTCAACGGGCCTCGGGCTCGCGTAGGTGAGAAAATACTGCGAAGCTAACGAACGGCCGATCTCGTTAATCACGCTCGGCAACAAGTTGCTTTCCGTTCCTCGATTGAAATGACGCCCTCCCGTTTCCTTGGCGATTTTGTAGAGATCCGGCGCTTCGAATGGGGGCGGCGCCACGGCAAAGACCGTTAAGTTGGCGCTTTTCAGCTCGGTAATAACGTCGTTCGCAGTCAAATGAGTGACTTCTCGCCCGGAGGTTTTTTCCGATCCGTCCCCTTGGGAATGATTGGGTGCGTCAGTGATGAGGATCACGACTCCTTGCGCTTCTGGCCGGAAAGGAAACCGGCTTGCAACAACCAGGGCGTCAAGCGAATCCTCTGGAATATCTCCACCACCTGCAGCGTGGAGGGCCCCAACCCAACTTTTGAATTCACGGGCGCTACGAGTGAAAACCGTCTCGTCACGCACCACATAATCTTCAAACGTCACCAACCCAAGTCGGTAGTCCCGATTCGCTTTAGCAAGCTGATCGGCAAAATCCATCGTGACTTCTTTCATTGCATCAATGTACGGCTGCATACTTTCCGTCACATCAAACACGACGACAATATCAACAGGTCTCCCTTGGGATTCACCGTGAAAGTCGAGGATCTGAGCGCCTCGTCCATCTTCTTGTACTTCGAGATTATCTGGGCCCAATTGGCCGATCGGTTGCCCTTGCATGTCGGTCACGCCAAAGAAGAGTTCCACGGCGCCGCCATTCCCAAAGTTTCCTAAGCGGGGATTGGAAAGAGAGACCACCGCTGTCTCTGCCGCTTGGACAGGAGCCATGCCCAACAACAGAAAGGAGACGAGGAAGACCGCCACCCGAACACGAAAGAGTAAGAGAGTGCCGCCTATCTCAATGCGGTCGCCGTTCTTCAATGGCACAGGCTGCGCCACCGGCGTCTGGTTCACACGCACCACTCCCTCACTTCGTGTGAGGATACACTGGTTCTTTTGCCGTTCAATAAAAGCATGAAGATTGGCGATCGACTGGTCGCCAAACAGACCGATATCGCTCTCCTCTGCTCGTCCAATTGTTGTATGCGGTTTCGTGAGCGGATACTCCTTGCCTTCTCGGGCATTGCGGCTCTGTGAACGGATGACCATCAGCCAGCGGCGTTTGAACAGTTCGCTAACCAACCCAATGCCGAACCCAATCACGGCCCCGAGGAGGGCAAGGGCAACTCCGCGGCCCACAGATTGCGGAAGTAAAGTGGTTAATATCTCATACAGGACGCCGCCCACCGCGCCGCCTAAGCACCCGCCGATTCCCCCATTCCGCAACCGCGCAAAAGACCGGCCCACCCAGCCAGCGCCTAACCCGGCGGCCAGGCCAAATAATCCCCAGCCTATAATGCGCCCACTCACGCCACCAAAGAGGTCAAAAACCAACTCCCCTATCAGGAGTCCGCCGCCACCACCGAGCAAGCCCGCCAGAGCGCCAAGTTTCGCCCCGGTCCAGACCTGCTGTTTATGGCCCAGGCTGAGGCCTTCGATCACCCCAAGAAACGAGGCGACAAAAACACCAATGACGGCGCCCAGACACACAGCTCGTCCATGCACATCAGAAATCGCCGCTAATGGTTCTGCCGCCGCCCAGCCCGCCAGTCCGCCAAGCAAGCCCGCCCCAGTGAAAAGAATTACCCGTTCTCGTGAAAGTTCCATACTTCTTATGACGACGGACGGTCAATTGCCTTCACCGACCATCGGCCTCGTTCCTCTGAATCACGGGCGCGATAGGTGCCGCTGAGTTGATCTCCTTCACGCCACCCCTCGAAATGATAGCTTTCCCGACCAATAATGCTGTGAAATTCAACCCGCTGCCCATTCGCACGACCTTCCAAGATCCCAGTGCCATAACCGGGTTCACGAATAGTCAAGTTGCCGCTCATGCGACCATCATCTTGTTGTTCGAAATTGAGCGCCAACGCCACTTCACGACCAGAAGCCATGCCGAGCAGACTTCCCGTAAAATACTGCGTTCCCTGCGGCGGCAGCGTTGAGGACGGAGGCGGCGGAGCTGCCGGAGCCGCACGTCCGCGATCGTCGTTCACAGCAAACTCTCTCGATAAGAGCGGACGCCCATCGAGATAGAAATCGACGCGATAGACGCCAGCCTCAAAGGCGCCGCCGGAGGAGTTGCCCAAGCGTGCAGTAAAAGCTACCTGTTTCAGCGATTGGTCCACCGCTTTTTGATCTTCCACCGTCCCGATGATTTGCCCTCGCGGCCCACGGTAGGTTCCTTCCAACCGATGATAGGATGACGCAAGATTGTACAGGTTGTTCTTGAATTTCACTTCCCAGGCGATGAATCGCACTTGCGACATATTAAATGCGCCCGAGTCCGACATTTGTAGCTTTCTGCCTTCCTTATCGGTATTCGTCCAGGTGATGTTTATTAAGGAAAGAGGATTTTCACGAGCGATTTCTAACGCCGCCTGTCGCTTCGCTTCGGCGATGAGTCGTTTCTTTTCCTCAAGGGCGGCAAGCTCGGCGGCTGGGTTCGCAACTACGGGCGTCGGCGCTGCAGGGCTCGTCGACGCCTCAGCAACGGTGACCGCTTCACGCGGCGACGCGGATGAAGCAACGGCTTTTTTCGGTTCAGGATCAATCCGTACTGTGTAATTCCCAAGCTTCTTCGTCCCGATATAGAGATTGAGTTGGTAGTCGCCCTTCGCCCGTTCCTTCAACCCCTCCAGTAGCGTCACGCCGCGTAAGGACAGCTCTGGTTCGTCTGGCCTAACAAACCGACCTGCTTCACTTTTTCCCGCAACACTTCCTTCTGGGTCAACAAACTGACCTTCCAAGCGATAGTTATATCCCTCAATGCCCGCCAACCGATTTTTAAACGTCGCCTCCCACGTGAGATATTTTACTTCACTTTCGAGATAGGTTTTTTTCTGCCCAGGCAGCGGCGCGCCATCACGCGAAGAATTAAACACTTTGAGTGAGACCAGCTCGGCTGGATCATCACGCAGGGCCTGTATTCTCTTCTCCCGTTCCCAGGGAAGATTTGCTACGAACTCCTGCAACCATACTTTGCCCCGTTCGGGAAGCCAGGCTTCAACTTTTGCCCAAGGAATATTTTCTCCCCATTGTCGCCACTCTTTCCCGTCCACCCATTGAGGGTGACTCACAAGCTGATACCCTCCGGTCAGCATCAGACCGAGCAAGAGTACGGCAAACAGTCTTCGTTTCCAGCGGCTTTTCCGACGAGGCTCTGGAGCCGGAGGAGCCCCAAGCATGGTCGAAATGTGAGCGTCCAAAGGATTCACGGCATTCAGCGGTCGAGTCGCCGACTTTGCTCCAGCAGCGGCTTTCGGCGCCGTCTCAAGGCCACGCCCATACAAAAACATCTCTTTGAAGGCGGCAGCGCTTTGCGTACGATCTTCCGGCTTATAGGCGAGCGCTTTATCAATCGCTTGAGCAAAGAAGGGAGCAGCTTCAGGCTTGAGCGTGTGCACCGGCAGAAAGGAAAACGGGGGCTGTTTCTCAGGGTCACGACCAGTGAGTAAATAATGCAAGGTCGCCGCGAGTCCGTACACATCGGACCGCTCATCCACTTGCCCAGTATATTGTTCAGGCGGCGCAAAACCGGGAGTGCCAATGAGCGTGGCTTTTCCACGCGGCGTAAAGATGCGCGCAATGCCGAAATCGATTAACATTGCGCGTCCCGCCGGCGTCAAAATCACATTGCCGGGCTTCATATCGCGATAAATGATAGGAGGATGAAACCCATGCAAATAGATGAGGACATCACACAGCTCTCGCGCAATCTCGATCACTCGGCTTTCAGGAAGACTGCCGCCTTGCGCGGCCAGTTCGTCTTCGAGGTTAACCCCTTCAACATAGTCCATCACGAGATAGTGACAGTTGCCTTCCCCAAAGCGATCAAAAATGGCGGGAATAGAAGCATGCTTGAGTTGGGACAGGGTGTCGGCTTCCCGATGAAAATACTCAATGGCGCGCGCCCGCTCTTCCGGATTACTGAAGCGGTCAATCACTTCTTTGATGGCGCAGCGACGGCCAGCGAGCCGCTGGTCCTGTGCAATATAGACGAGACCCATTCCGCCGCCAGCCACGAACCGCTCGACGCGATATCGTCCAGCGAGCACCGTACCTGATTCAAGCTGACCACTGTCATTGCGGGGCATAGTTGATATTCTCACTACTCGTGAAACACTACCACGAGAGAGATGTTGTCATTTCCTCCGTCTGCGTTTGCTGCCGCCACAAGCTCTAAGGCTGCTTCATAAGGTTCGCGATGGCGGTTCAGGATATCGCTCAACGCGCCATCTTCGACATGTCCGGTCAAACCATCGCTGCATAGCAATAACCGAGCGCCGCGCCGCCATGGACAACTCATCACGTCCACCTTCACCTGATCCTTGTTTCCCAAGGAACGAATCAGGACGTTCCGATGTTCGTGCGTGCGCGCCTCCTCTGGACTCAGTTGGCCAATCTCGACGAGCCGCGCCACTAACGAATGATCATGCGACAATTGTTGGAAAAGTCCTCGGTCCCATAGATACGCGCGACTATCCCCCACCCAGGCCAGCGTGAGTTGCTGATCTTCTACGAGCGCCGCCACCACGGTGGAGCCGAGTCCCGCAGATTCAGGATGTTGCTGCGCATACGCAAGAATGGCGGCGTTCGCTTCTTCAATCGCTTCTCGCAAACAGTCTTCGCGGGCGGTTTTCTCTGAGAAAGAGTTTTCACGCCACACACGCTCGATGTGAACGGCAATGGTTTGAATGGTCAAAGTGCTCGCAACTTCGCCCGCTTCGGCGCCGCCCATGCCATCAGCAATCACGTAGAGTCCCGCAGACACATTACCCGCTATCGTCCCCTGTCCATATTCTTTCACCAACCCGGCCTCTTCCTTATGATCGCGAACTTGCCCGACATCCGTGAGCCATCCA
>CAZUFQ010000369.1:2059-6895 GCA_964618735.1 uncultured Enterobacteriaceae bacterium | reverse complement strand
CGATTAGGAAGTAGCCGCCGCGTGCAAATCGACATGCGCGTCATCGCCGCCACCAACGTGCGCCTGGAAGAGCTGGTGGCTCAAGGGCAGATGCGGAGTGATTTCTATTACCGCATTAATGTCATCCCCATTCGCCTTGTTCCCTTGCGACAACGGCGGCAAGATATTCCACTCCTCGTCCAGGACTTTTTACGCCATCATCCTTTAGCGCAGAAAAAACGCATTACTACACTGACCTCGCCAGCCACGGGACAGTTGATGCAATATAGTTGGCCTGGAAACGTGCGCGAGTTGCAGAATGTGCTGGAGCGCGCGATTGTCTTGACCAGCGGACGAGTCATTGAGCAGGTCGATCTCCCCGAAACTGGGATTGTGGTCCCACGAGGAGAAACGAAGCAACCAGCGACGCTTGAGCTCTCGCTTAAAAACTGGCTTAACGAGCAGGAAAAACACTATTTAACTCAACAGCTCGAAGCCTGTGAAGGCAAGATCAATCTCGTGGCTCAGAGCGCTGGTATTGATGTCAAAACACTCTACCGAAAAATGCGTCAGTATGGCCTAGACAAACGCCTGTTCAAGCGAGCAAGGCCGGAAGACCTGGCGAGCCCGTCAGATCTTCCTTTGCATGGTCGTTCTTTTCTCTAGAGTAAGGAGAGTAAGTAAACCCCTATTTCTTTTGTTCCGCCCAGCCTTCGCTGAGCGGAGCGAAATAGTAGGCGTGAAATTTCCGCGAACGAAACTTCCATTCATCCCCGACTTTTACATAGACATCGTCATAGTGACCAGCAGCAACGATGCTCTTGCCATCGCGAGTCGCTCGTAGATCTAGATAACAGTTGCCAACAGCTCGATCAGGCCCTTGCAGTTCAAAAACATGATTGTGAATAAACGGGTGGGGATCGAGTTCTGAGAGTCCTTGCTGATACGACTTGAGCAGCGCCTCCGTGCCTTTTGCCGCCAGCTGCGCGCCGCCAGCGTCAAACTCGCCGTCGGCAGTAAACAGGTTGACAATGGCCGGCACATCTTTTTTCCACACATAATGACAGTATTTCAGTGGGAGTTCACGAATCGCTTCACGGTCCGCCAGTTCCCGAACGAGTGCTTCCAAACTCTTTTGCGCCATAGATGTCTCCTTTTGCGGAGCTTATAGCATGAGAGTCCACGCTTGTGGTAGGAGTGCTCTGAGTGCGCTAACTGCGGATCGACAATAGACGAGGAGTTTCATCGCTTATGAAAGTGAAGCTTGCTTTTGGTCGAAAGGGAGCCGAGATTGAACTACCCCTCTCATATCCGGACAGCGGTGGCCGGGCAAGAGAAAGAATGGGGATACGTTAACTAGAAATCTCACTGGGCCCGATCCCGAGAGCAATTTCACGTTCGGGTCCTCGCGTTGGAGAGTCGAACCCATACTTTTCGATTTTCCGATAAAGTCGCTGGCGGTCGATAGCAAGAAGACGAGCCGCTTCGTTCTTGTTGCCATGGCTTTTGCGTAATGCTGCAGTGATTAACGATCGCTCCATCTCTTCTAACGTTGGCAGCTCGGAGAGTTCTTGAAAGTTAATAGGCTGTGCTTCAAATCCAGAAACAGCGCTCGGTAAGTCTTCCAAGGTGATTTCGTTGCTGTGCGAGAGGGCAAAGACACGTTCGATCACATTCTGTAGTTCACGGATATTGCCTGGCCATGGGTAGGCGACAATTTTTTCGAGCGCGCTAGGAGCAATACGCCGTGGTTCAACATTGTATTCCTGGCTGAAGGCCGCGATAAAATGCTCGATCAACAAGGGAATGTCTTCACGTCGTTCGCGTAAGGGCGGCAGGTGGACCGGCACCACGCTGAGACGATAAAAGAGATCTTCGCGAAAGGCGCCTTTTTTCACTTCTTCGTCAAGGTTCCGGTTGCTGGCGGCGATGATGCGCACGTCGACTTTCACTGGCTGAGAGGAGCCAAGAGGCGTGACTTCCTTTTCCTGGATCGCTCGCAAAAATTTGACCTGTAGCGCAACAGGGATTTCACTAATTTCGTCAAGAAAGAGCGTGCCGCCATTCGCCGCTTGGAAGACGCCGTTATGATCAGCAATAGCGCCGGTAAACGCGCCGCGTCGATGCCCAAAGAGCTGACTATCGAGCAAGGTTTCTGACATCGCGCCGCAGTTGATGGCGACAAACGATCGGTCCGCCCAGGGGCCTTTCTGGTGAATCGTACGCGCGACCAGTTCTTTCCCCGTGCCGCTTTCGCCGGTAATGAGCACGGTGCTTTTGTTTGCGCTTACAGCCCCAATGACGCCGTAGAGTTGCCGCATAGCCTGACTTTGACCGATGAGGGCGCCAAATTTTTTGTAAGCGCGCACTTCGCGTCGCAGTTGCGCTACTTCTTCACGCAATCGTTTTGTTTCGAGCAACTTATCGACTTTGAGGAGCAGCTCATCTGGGTTACACGGCTTGGTCAAATAATCCGTTGCCCCGCACTGCATCGCTTCGACCGCGCTCTCAATCGTGCCATGGCCGGTTAAGACAATGACCGCACAGCCGCGCTCTTTGATATGCATCTCGCGCAGGAGCTGCATGCCATCCATCACCGGCATCTTGAGGTCCGTAATGACGACATCAAAATTGCTGCGGTCGAGTTTGCCTAACGCCTCGCGACCATTACCGGCAGTGTCAACTTCGTAGCCTTTGCGCTGCAGGATTTTCGCCTGCATCTTGGCCATATTCGTTTCGTCTTCAACAAGTAAAATATGTGCGGTCATGACATTGTCACACGAAGGCGGCTATGCAGACACAGCCGCGGCGGGTTTGTCCTTCCGACGTTTCTCAGCACAAGGACACGGTAATTCGATAAGAAAGGTCGTTCCGGCATTAGGTTTACTCTGTACACTGATTTTGCCCTGGTACCGTTTGATAATGGAATGCACAACTGATAGACCAAGACCAGTGCCTTGACCAGGTTCTTTGGTGGTGAAGAAGGGGTTGAAGATGTTGTTGAGATGTTGGGCAGCAATCCCTACTCCCGTGTCGCTACATTCGATAATGACGCTTCGCTCCGGGGTGCGTTGGGTCCGCAACCGCAGTTCGCCGCCGTTCGGCATGGCTTGCACTGCATTCGTAATTAAGTTGAGAAAGACTTGGCGCAGAGCGTTTTGGTTGGCGACGCAGGGGCCGACTTTCCCAAAAGTAGTCAGCACGCGGACATTATTCGTTTGTAAGTACTTATGCATGAGCCGCAGCGTGCGACGCAAGAGGTCATTAATGTTGACTTCTTCCATATCCGCGCCGCTTTCGCGGGAAAATTCGAGCAGATTGGTGATAATTTCTTGCGCACGTACGATTTCATCTTTCGCAATCTGGAGATCCTCGCGCACTTCCGGATTATCCGTCGTGAGGATCTCACTGAGGTCGTACAACGCATTCATGATGATGCCGAGGGGGTTACGGATTTCGTGAGCAATGCCAGCAGCCAGCTGACCAATCGCCGCCATTTTTTCCGATTGGATGAGCTGGCTTTCTAGATTTTTACGGTCCGACACATCCATGTAGATGCCTTGGATGGTTTTCTCATCTCGATGCTCAATGATGCCGAAATAGACTGATACGGGCACAGCCCGTCCGTCTTTCGCAAGCAAATGCAAATCTTCGCAGGCTATGTAGTCTTGGCTATTGGTTTTATGGCTCAGATGGTGTAGCCACTCTTGCTCTTCCGGGGGGTGCAACGCCCAGATCGACTTGCCGATCATTTCGTTGCGTGAAAACCCAGTAATTTTTTCGGCTTCCCGATTGGCGCGGAGAATGGTCCCGTCTTCACAACTGATGCGAAAGATGGGCGCCGGAGCATTCTCTACACTTTTGCGGTGAATTTCTTCCTCGTCACGGAGAGCTTCTTCTCGTGCTTCGACGAAAAAATCAGTGATATGAAGCAAGCGCTCATGAAATTCCTGATCGAGTAAAGTCAAAAGATCCACCAGTTTTTTACGGTCCTGCGCATAGGCTGCTCGCAAGCGTTCGACGATTAAAAAACGGACCCGCATCTGGCCGGCAAGAAAACGGGAAGGCGGCCAGTGGGAAATAAAACCATGACGGGCATGCTCGTGTAAACACGCATACGTTTCGATGTCATCCGGTGTTTCGATGTGACGCGTCCAGCGTAGCAAGGAATCGTACATGTTTTGTATGGTCTCTGGAATGCGTTCTGCGGAGATCGGAAACACTGGCGCCACTGGGGTAATCCACTCATTGATAATGTCGAAGGCGTGTGTCTGGATGAACGCGGCGAGTTCCGTTCGTAAAGGACTTTTCTCGCGCGGGAAACGTAATAATTCACAGCCGCGCATATACTGCTCGACTCGTGTGAGATGCTGCTCAAGGGGCTCTTCAAAAAATGGCTGCATAAAGGCGTTGACCCTCCGGCCCTTTTCCCCTACCGTCTCTGTCTAGTTGAAACAATACCCCTTTGCTGGAGTCAAAGAGGTCCCTGAAGCGAGACTTTCGGCCTGCCTCTGTGTTGATAATGGAACAGAAAGAACAGGTGACGCCACACGACGATCCCGATGTGCAGCTGATGTTACGCTTCCAAGAGGGCGACATGGCGGCGTTTCAACAGCTCTTTAACCGCTACTCTTCGTCGGTGGTCAATTTTGCTTTTCGCTTCGTTCATTCACGAGAACGCGCTGAAGAGCTTGCCCAGGAAGTGTTTCTGCAGGTGTATCGTTGGCAGAATCGCTATGAACCCAAAGCGAAGTTTTCTACATGGTTGTTCAAGATTGCTAACAATCACTGCTTAAATGAAGTAAGAAAAGGCGAATACCGAGTCAGCCACGAGTCGTTAGACTCGCAACTGAATAA
>CAZUFQ010000369.1:0-2049 GCA_964618735.1 uncultured Enterobacteriaceae bacterium | reverse complement strand
AAACATGGTAAATCACGAAACGTTAAGTTCACAATTGAATGATGAAGGAGATGGACGAGAACGAGAGCTTCCAGATACGAATCCGCGGAAAGGCGACGATGTCTTGGCAGCAAAACAGGCAGCCGATAAGATACAGAAAATCCTCCAGCGCTTGCCGGAGAGCCAACGGTCTGCTGTTCTGCTGAGCCGTTTTGAAGGCCTGTCGTACCAAGAGGTGGCGGAAGTGCTTGGAACAACAGAAAAAGCGGTGAAAAGTCTTGTCTTCCGTGCAACCCAAAGCCTCCGTGAGGGGCTGCGAGAATATCTTGAGAACCATGACGACCTGTAATGCAGTCAAAGAAGAATTAGTGGCGTATCGCGACGGCGAGTTGTCGGAGCAGGACCGGGAGCAAATCGCCGCCCACTTGCAGACGTGCGCCGAGTGCGCGCGCGAAGAGGCGCAACTTGCTCAGGTAGAACAGTTGTTCAGTCAAATGGAACGGATCACGCCGTCTCCAGACTTTGCTGCTACCTTTTGGAAACGCTTAGAGCAAGAGCAGGTCCACATGGTGGAGTCAACCAAGCCTCCCGTACGGGAATCTCGATTGGCGCAGTGGTGGAAAGGGTTCCGAGAAACGTTTATGTCCTGGCAGATTGCGCCCATGCTCGCGGCGACGGCAAGCATCCTTGTGCTGTTTAGTTATCTTTTAATTTCACCCCGGACACCAACTCAAGGAACAACGCCACAGACTGCACCGTCACAAGTAGCGACGACGAAAGCTCCGACGCCAGCCCCCACGGGACTGACTGAACACCTGAACTTCTTTCTTCAATACCCGATCATTGCCGACTTAAATCGATTGTCGCACCTTGAGGACATCGCAGCGGTGGATCTCTCTAAAGAACGAGAAACTGAAGTGGCGAAGGAAGAAGAGCTTCCGCCTGAGCTGTTGAAAAATCCGAGCTTTTTTGCGCATTATCCTCTGTTGAAAAAAATGGATCAGCTCCAGAACTTGGAAGCGGTGCTTGATACTCCGACGAAGGAAAACGAACACGATCAAGGATAGGCTCATACAGGGAAAGTTCATCATGAAATCCAAAGCCGCCGTTCTGGTTCTTGGGAGTTTCCTCTGTGGGGGGACTGCGCTCTGGGCATTTACGACAGCGGAATACTCTCACAGGGAACATGTCACTGTTGCTCCGCGGTTTGTACAAAATTGGCAAGAATTGTCTCCACAAGAACGTGCGCGCGCCTTGGAGAATTATCGACGTTTCCAAAAACTTCCTCCGGAACGGCAACGAAACCTAGAAGAACGCTATCAGCGCTGGAGTGAAATGCCAGATGAGGAAAAGGAGCGTGTCCGCCGCAATTATGATCGCTTCCGCAAAATGGATTCGGACCAAAAAGAAGAGTTTTTGCGAAAGTATAAAAGGTGGCAATCTCCTGATCATTAGCCTCCGTCCAAAACCGCATACTCGATAACGCCGGCACAAGCGCCAGTAGTGGTGCAGTTTCCTTATCTATACTTCCCGACCGCACGATTACACAACGTTTTCCGTAGGGGCGTAGCATGCTACGCCCCTACAAAGATCAAACTGCACTACTACCCAAGCGCCCTAACGCTTGACGTTGTCTCTATCACCACAACTCTCTCCTTCTCTGCGTGTTATTCTTCTCAGTTTGTTCTGACATTGGGACTGAGAAGGAGGCGCGCGACCCTTATGTGGCAATTTCGTCTTCGACGCTCTATAGCCAAGAGTTCTCTCGGTATTTTTCTACTCTGTGGACCTCTAACCTATGCCTACGGGGAAGATCAGGGTGATGCTCACAGTCGCGATCATGGTTACGCTCCTCGTAGTATGGGCCAAAGTCAGGACCCGTATCGGTCGCCCACTCTCCCCGAAGGGCGAGAATCATTATCTCCAATTCCCCCTCTCTTAATTGCGCAAGCGAACCAGGGAAACAACACTCCATTTGGCTTGAGCAAATCAACTGCTGGCGCAATCGCTGGTGCACTTGTGGTGGCCGGCAGTGGAGCAATCATTGGCACCGCCAGGGGCAACACTGGT
>CAZUFQ010000368.1:0-6903 GCA_964618735.1 uncultured Enterobacteriaceae bacterium | reverse complement strand
GTTGGGATTATTCAGCTGTTGATGCTGTCAACAAGGTGGGAGCGACAAGCTGTTGGCTGGACCCCTACCGGAGTCTCAGTATGGCCTATCTTGGCGATCGCCCTCAAGGTATCCCGCAAATCGAGCCGCCGATAATGCGGATGTTGGATACCGGTCGTGGTTTCGACGCCGGTCGCGTGCCCACCATCTATATTGAAAATCATGATCACTGCCGCTTCATGCATAAAGCTGGCGGGCGGGATTATTGGTATCTTACACTGCCTTATATCATCGCCCTTTTTACCTGCGCGGGCGCCCCGCTGATCTATAACGGGCAGGAATTCGGTCAAGACAACGATATGCCTGAATCAGGCGATAACCGCGTAGCGCCACGTCCCGTGGAATGGAGCCTCCAAGATAGTGGTCCAGGGCCGATTCTTTTGGCTTGGTATCGGCGGATGATGCAAATCCGCAAGGACCATCCTGGTCTACACTCAGCGAACTTCTATCCCCGTGATTGGAGTGACCCGCCGACATTCCCCGATTGGCAAGGATTCGGTATGGACCGTAGCCGCAATACCGTCGTGTATCATCGCTGGGGAGACGACGGTACAGGCCACCTTGAGCGCTTCTATGTCGTGTTAAATTTCTCGCAACAGGCTCAGCACCTTGTGTTTACAGTTTCTGATAGCGGCCCGTGGCGCAATCTGCTCGGCGACGAACTGACGACCGCCATGGACGGACGACTTCACATCGATCTCACACCAAATTGGGGGGCAATTTACTACAAGAAGTACTAATGCCTCTACTGGGCGCGCATAACAAAATTCAGGTCCTTAGAGAAATGCGCCCCATGGGTAGGGATACGAGGGCGCCTCGCCCCCTACGACTGAGAGGAAATGACCAGAAAACTGATATGCACGCTCACACACTAGTCCATTTTGCTTTTTTACAACGGAATGGATACAAGGTGAGCTGATAGTCAAGCGTTACGGATGTCACACTCCTTTTGTCTCCTCTCTCCAGTCACTGCCAAACTTTACACTTCATCGTAAAGAGCACCGACTGGCGCGAGACTTGACAGAACCAACCCTTGAACAGATTAACAGCGTAGTTATTGAGCATAATCTTACTCTTACGGCGCCAGCACATCAGCGCTCCGATCAAATTGCGGGGTAGTACGGCTAATTCTATAATTGTCCGCCAGATCCCAGTTGCGGTAAATCTTCCCATCCGATGCGTTCTCGAATTGAAGGTAAGGTTTGAACAGCCGATCAAACGAACCTTGCCCGGCTGGACAATTCGCCACGGCGGTAAACTCATGCAGCAGAGCGGGTGCGCCATTCTTGAGGGTCGTTGTTCCTACTTGTTTGAGCTCGTCCTTTGTGACGAAACGGCCCGCATTCATAGACTGATTCCCAGTAGTAGCTTCGGCGGCGTACCAACCGATACCTGTAGCGTCGGCTAAGCCTGTCTTCTTACTGACCGTAGTAACACGCAGTAAATTACACTCCGCGAAATTGGAGTTCGTCGGTACAATCACAGTATGGAGACTCGGTGCGCCGAATTGTTGTGCGAACGCTGCCGTACAGTCAACGTTGCCCGGATCGGCTGGCGGACAGATGCGCGTATCGAGTTGAAGCGACGCAGTTGCAACCGCCTGCGTGACGGTCACATCATCGCGATCCTGATTCACGATCGGCTTCATAGGCTTATTAGGCGGCAGCAGGCCGTACACCGCAAGGTAATAATGTGTCGGGAGCTGTGTTGGCCGGTCGTTTCCCCCGTAGATACGCTGCACCTCGTTGTTTCCGTACGTTGCCACAAAAACTTTACCTCCCGCAATCGTTGGAGGCACGAACTTGGCCACTAACCCTAGCCGATCGCGGGCCCCCGAGAGCTCGCTCGTCCAAAGCTGGCGTGAGATGTCCTGCGCATCAAGCGCCAGGACAACGCCTTGTACGCCCCGATTCTTGTTCGCATCGCCATTGAGTGGAACTACCGCCCAGACAATACCGGTGCCAGCTTGAGCGCCGTTGCTCGAGGCTGACACCATGCCGCCGGGCATGCCCTGAGGCGGTTGAAATGTGCTCTTCTTTGGCTGATCAAGATCAATGAATTTGCCCTGGGCGAAGGTGTACGCTTTCAAGTAATTGTTTTCGCCCCACACATATAGACGGGCGTGATCGGGCCCCTTCCAGAAAACAGGCGACCCATGAATGTGTCCGTAGATCGTCTCATTCTCGTGCACATGCGGGTCAGTCGCTTGGAATTCTTGCACGACATTAGGATTCTGACAGTTAGGCGCAGCCGGGCTCGCTGCAAATTTCCCTAGGTTTGAGCGCGACAGAAGGTACAGTATTCCCTGTTTGCCTCCCCCATAGAGCAGATCCGTGTCCGGAATGAGGGTCGGACCGCCGGAACCCAGGTCCAGATCGATGTTATCCATGAACCGTTCGTTACAGGGGGTGAAGTAATCCTTTACGGCCAAGGCACCGTTTTCAAGCTTGAGCCTGACGAAGCTGTCTCCGTAATTTTTTCCCCCAGTGTTCGCATTAAAACTGCCATTGCCAGTGATGAGATAGACATTACCGTTGGCGTCTGCAGCAGGACCTTGTCCGGATTGCCAAATACCGCCATTGTTGCCGGTCGGCGCTGATGTCCAGAAGCCTATCTGTTGTAAGTTCGCCGCATTGAAGGCAAAAATATTTCCG
This sequence comes from uncultured Enterobacteriaceae bacterium, assembly GCA_964618735.1. GTDB lineage: Bacteria > Desulfobacterota > Binatia > Bin18 > Bin18 > SYOC01. The sequence continues at coordinate 4,210 of CAZUFQ010000368.1, read as the reverse complement.
CGATTGCCGTCCCCACCGAAGGCAACATAGACGACATCTTTGTCCAAGAGTAATGCCGCGCGTTGCTTTTGGGTGCATGGATTAAAACCCTCGGGATACTGACACGGTTTTGCCGCGTCTGGCGGACTACCGCCAATCACCACCGGTGGTTGACGGGGCGCGCCGTCCCGTAGATTGAGGGCGTGGAGGCGATAGCGGAAAGTGCCGCCATCGTTGTGCCAAGCGACTACCCAGACCGTCGTCTTCTCAGCATCAATGACCGGTGTACTGAGGATGCCCCATTCCGGGTCGTTGGTGCTCCACATGTCGATGTCCTTACCCCCCGGACGCGGATCGCCCAGCCACGTAGCCCACAAGGGTTTCGTTTTACCATCGGCGAGCCGATTTTCCTGATCGGCATCATAGAGATAGACGGTGTTGTGCATCGTCGCCACAAGGACTGCATTAAAGGCGCCCTGCACGAGCGGCGTCTGTGAGTTGGTGCTTGTATCGATCGCGAGCTGCGATATATAAAGCGGCTGCGCCACGACTTGACTATCGAGATACAGCGTCCACAGGCGACCAAACGTATTCGGGCCTACGTTCGCTGTTGTCAACACTGTTTCTGTCGTATTGACGCCGGTGCGTGCATTATCATTGTGTTGTGTGAGTACATCAACCGCACGTGTAGGAATCGGAACGCACACAGTCAACAGCCACGTCAATGCGGAGAGGACCGGAGGGCCAAATCGTCGTTGCATACTACCTCCTATGCGATGCTCCACCAGCCTGGGTCATCAGTAACAGGTTTGAGTTTCTTGCAGATCTCTAAGCAATAAATCAAAGGGCTATCATCACCGAGCGTACAGGAGGAGTCCAAAGTTCCGCTGGAGGCTCAGGGTGAGCGGTGCTCATCGTAGTGGCGCCATCATCACAAAGCTCTGAGGCGGGAGCCAGAGCTCTACCCATCCTTCAGCGTTCGTTTCTTCATTTCCTACATGGCCGGTATAGTCGTGCAGCTGAGTGTTGTTCCAGGGCGTTGACACCCAATGACTAACCCAGTCTCCTCGTTGATTGACGCCAGCGAGGAGATGATTACCACGTGTGAAGATAATAGTGTCGGCGTCTTTGTAGCGGTTTGCGTAGGGCCCGACGGCTAAGGTGTTCTGCACCCACACAAGATTATTGATTACTGCATCTTGGAGGTTCACATCGAAGAATGCAGGGTAGCCGGGATAGGCAGCGATGAAGGCGTAGGCGAGCAGCTTGTTCACCGGGGGATCGACATCGTGGTTCTGTACGAACGTAAGCGCGTTTGGCCCGTTCACGCCCGCGACCCCCGCACCGTCAAGGGCGGCCAGATTGCCTCCGAGCTTAAAATTATCTCGCATTAAAAAGTAGAGGGCGTAGTCGGTGACCGCCATGCCCGTAACGATGTAGGGTGACAGATAGCCCAGGTCTCCACTCATGACCTCACCAAAGCTATATTTCCCCCATTTTTTCACATTTGGCAGGACGTGCTCCTTCCAATACCATCGAGGAATATGCTTGGCTGCATCCCACCGATACCCGTCAATGCCCATGTTATTTGTCTTAACAAGGAACGCCCACAGCTCACCGCGCACATGTGGCGATTCCTGCTTTAAGTCCTCAAGGCCCGAGAGTGAACCGTTTTCGACCTGCCATTGATTATTCCAGTCTTCAATCTTTCCAAATGTGTGGAAATCCCGCTTGCTGAAGTGCGGATAGGTAAAGTTATTAGTGCACATGTGGTTCATTACCATGTCGGCATAGACCTGAATCTGGAGAGCATGGGCCTTGCGGATAAGCTCAGTAAGCTCTTTTTCAGTGCCATGGGCGCTTTTGAATGATCGAAAGTCATACGGATCGTAGCCCAGGCTCTTATCGCTACCGCAGGCTTGCTCATGAGGTGAGAGCAGGATCGCCGTATACCCTGCATCGCGAATCATCGGCATATGATCAATGATCATCCGCCATGTCCAGGGGCGACTCGCATCACCCGGTTGGTGCTGAAGGACGACGATGGCGCCCGAATGCGCCGGGTTCACAACTACTAAGAGGAACGCAACAAATGCGAGAAGGCAAATCATTGAAGTACCTCGACACGGGCAGGTGTGAGCGTCCACTCGTCGCTGGCGCCCGTGCGATCAAGGGTATTGCACGAAGTGAGCATGTTTACGACGCTGGCTGCCTGTACCTTCAACGCAAATGTGGCAAGATCAATCAAGAACTGCATACAGCCTCCAAATAACACCGCTTAACAACAGGCGGCGGGAATAGGGTCTCTTTTCTCTTTTGTTTGATCGTTCGCAACCGGCCACGTTAGCGCAAGGAAACACGCTACTTGATCTTGCACTTGAGAGCAATAACTTTGTCCACTAGAATAGGTCATGAGTGGACGTTAATGAGATGTTCTCACAGGATCTTTTTCCGCTTGAGATTTCTGTTTTCTCTTTGAGAAATACAATAAGCAATTGCACAAAGTGTTTACTGCGTTTGAATACTCGTGAGGTCTCTCAAGTTTAAAGGGTAGTGGGCCTCCCTCTCGTGCTGATGGTTCAGAACGACAACTGGTTGACTTTCTATTAAGTGAAGATAGAGATAGCACCGCCCCTGTTGCTTCCTGTTCTTGGGAATATTTTTCATCGAATAAGGAATTAGTTCCGCAACACGCAGAGAAATGATCCTCCGTTCTGAACCCCTTTATCTAAAGCCCTTTAAACGCGCGGCGGTTTGCGTCTTGTATAGTCGATGAATAGCGCTACGGTAAATAGATGTTTCCGATGGCGCACGCGCGGGCCCCTCCTAAGAACAAAATCATCTGGAGCGCCGCTATTGCATTGGCGGTCGAATGCACAAAGGAGGTGTGCGATGCACAGAATATTATTCTTCTGCGTAGTAGCTCTTATTGCGTTCTGGGTAGCCAGCAGTCAGGCAGCAGATACGCATCAAGGGAAGGTCGTTGGGACTGGCACAGGGAAGCTCATGATGACCGACCTGGAGGGCAAAAATCAACATACCATGGATGTTTCCACGACGGCGACTGTTACTCGTGACGGGAAGGCGGCTACGCTCGCTGATCTCAAAGCTGGCGACACAATCACGGTGACCACGGAAAAGACAGGAACTGCCCCTACGGTAACTAAAATAGAGGCAACCCCGAGCAGTAGTTAGCATAGAGTAAAGCCTGGTTCATCCAGGCTTAGGCTTTAACGCACTTTGTGTCTACAATATGGAAAAAGACGGGACGCATGAGCCCTAAAGGCGAAGATGGTAAGGTTTCGCTTGCGCGGGTGTCTACGGTCCCGTTTTGGTGATAAAAATCAAAACTGGGCCTTCTACTCCACTGATGCTCAACCCCCTGATAGAGGCTTCTCACGATATCTGTAGGTCTCGCCGGTATACTAGCTGCGTCAATTCTTTCCGCCTCTGCTTGCACAGCATGTCGCTCAGCATTGGATAGTCTCTTTTAGCTAGCTCTTTCCATTCCTTGCTTTAGGAAACCACCAGAGTATGGAGAGTTGCCAAGGCGAGACCAACCCCCCTTTTGGCTCTGATAGGTGCTTGACTACATGAGGCGGCATGTTGAAGTAAGGCGGCAGAAGCGAACCTCGTGTCCTTTCGCCCTCCTGGTGCAAGAGCCAGCCCAAGCACAAGCTCCGGCATAAGTCGGAAGATAACAGGCTGTACACTAGGTCCCGAAGGAACACACAGTTGTTCAGCTTCATGTACGAGAAGACCCATCCATCACAAGCTCTGTTGGGGATGGTCTTTTTTCTGAGTCAGCCGCGTGTAAACGCTGGCTCGACCCGTCGCGCTTTGCTGCAGGGCAGATGCAGGATGCCTGAGATACAAGGAGCATTGAGCGATGAAAATACTAGTCATTGAGGACAATGCAGGCATCGGTCAGCTAGTTCGACAAGGACTAGAAACTGCGAAGTTCCATGTTGATTGGGCGCAGGACGGCGCTCGCGGTCTAACGATGGCCGAGGAACATCGCTATTCCGTCATCGTTCTCGATCTGATGCTGCCGAAGGTCGATGGATGGCAGGTTTGCAAAGAATTGCGCGCACGCCGGAATCGCACGCCGGTACTGATGTTAACGGCGCGTGATGGAATCGAAGACCGCGTTCGTGGCCTGGATCTAGGGGCTGATGACCATCTGCCAAAACCGTTTGATTTTGCTGCACTCTTGGCCCGGGTTCGCGCC
>CAZUFQ010000367.1:0-6926 GCA_964618735.1 uncultured Enterobacteriaceae bacterium | reverse complement strand
CCCCATTTCTTTCGCAAGTGCTGTAGCATCAGGCCCCAGGCCGCCCACACCCTGGATAACTACAGTGTCGCCAAGACGGACGCCGATCTGATCGAGGCCGTAGAGCGCTTCACAAAGCGCGCAGTTAACGGCGGAGACAAGTGTATCGCTCAATTCTGACGGAACCTTACAGCAAACCTGCCCGCGATGCAGGTAATAATACTCTCCATACGCTCCCCGGAAATGAGGCGGCGTGTCGACGTGCTGGCCAAACCAATAACGATAACGATAAGGACAGGCGGGAGAGCCCGCAAGACACGCAGCGCAGGCCCCGCACGGAACAAAATAGGCGTAGACGATGCGGTCTCCTTCCGCCAGCGGTTGACCAAGACAATCGTGTTGCACGTGCTTGCCCAAGCGGTAGACCTCGCCGACCATCTCGTGGCCGAGAACGCGGCCGAGACCAGCAGGAACAGGCGGACCCTGGCCGCGCCACATGTGTAAGTCAGAACCGCAGATGTTGGCGCGACGAATCTTGACCAATACGTCTTCCGGTCCAATTTCAGGCAACGGATATTCTCTGATCTCCATCTCTTGATTGGGAGCGGAACAGATAGCGACTTTTCCTTTCATACGGAGACTCCTTGGGGGCTGAAGACAATTCATGTAGGGAGCGACCCTCGCCACCGACGGCCCGGCTGCACAGCCGAGTAAGATTTTCTCGATAGTCAATTGGACAGTCGATCACAACTGGGCCCGATTGGGAGAACGCCTCACGGAAGATGTGGGGCAGGTCAGCGGCTGCTTCTACGCGGTATCCGTGAGCGCCAAAACTCTCGGCGTAGCGAACAAAGTCCGGGTTGCCAAATTTGACAAACGCCTCCCGACCGAATTGCGTCTGTTGCTTCCAGCCGATCAAGCCGTAGCCGCCGTCGTTGAAGATGATAGTCACGAACGGCAGCTCCAGTCGGACCGCCGTTTCCAACTCTTGAGCGTTCATCAAAAAGCCGCCATCCCCAGTGGCTGCAACGATCTTTCTCTCGGGATAGAGTAACTTGGCCGCTACTGCTCCAGGGACGGCGAGTCCCATAGCTGCAAAACCATTAGAAATAATACACGTGTTTGGTCGCTCGCAGGGATACAAATGAGCGATCCATAACTTATGCGCCCCAACATCCGAGATCAAAATATCCTCCGGGGCCATCGCCGTCCGCAAGTCGTAGAGCAAGCGCTGCGGCTTGATAGGGAAGCTGGTGTCTCCACACCCCTCTTCCACTGCGGCAACCAGCGCCTCGCGTATGGCGCGGGGGCGTCCGACTTGGCTTGGCGTCGCTCGGTCAGCAATCTCGGCGAGCGCCATGTCCAGATCGCCGATAACCTCGACAGCCACTCGATATGCCGCGTCAACTTCGGCGGGGAAGGGAGCGAGGTGCACGATTTTTTTGTCTCGTTCGGGATTCCAGAACACCGGAGCGTATTCGACCAGATCGTACCCTACCGCGATGATCACATCCGCCACATCAAAGCCGCATGAGACATAGTCACGGGCTCGCAGCCCAATCGTTCCCATTGCTAAGGGGTGGCTGAAAGGGATGACGCCCTTAGCCATAAAGGTGGTGGCGACAGGAACGTTTAAGGTCTCGGCAAAATGCACGAGCGCTGCACTGGCCCCCGCACGCACCACGCCGTTGCCCGCGAGAAGGATCGGGGTGCGCGCTTCAGAGATAATCCGGGTCGCCCTCTCTATTTGCGAGACTAACGGCGCCGGGCGCACAGACGAGTGTTCTCGCAGGGATTCCTCATTAACCGCCGCCTTAGCCACGTCCTCAGGAATATCAATATGAGTGGCGCCGCATTTTTCGGCTTGAGCCAGCGTCAGAGCTTTGCTTACGGTCTCCGGTATGGTTGTGGCTTTTTTGATTTGCGTGTTCCATTTTGTTATGGGATGAAAGAGGGCGACTAAATCCAGGTATTGGTGAGATTCCTTATGCATACGATCGAGACCCGCTTGTCCGGTCAGGGCGACGACCGGACTATGGTCCATTGTGGCGTCGGCCACTCCGGTGACCAGATTAGCGGCCCCGGGCCCCAGGGTAGAGAAGCAGACGCCGGCTCTGCCGCTTAACCGTCCATAGACGTCGGCCATGAACGCGGCCCCTTGCTCGTGACGGGTTGCTATAACCCTGATCGAGGAATTTTGTAGAACATCGAGGAGATCCATAATCTCCTCGCCGGGAACCCCAAAAAGATGGGCGACCTTTTCAGTTTCCAGACAGCGCACTAGCAGTTCGGCGCCTTTCACAACAACCTCCTCACTTCAAGTTACATTCTCGTTTCAATAAAAAAGTCTATATAGTAGACAGAAAAATCGCGTCCCGAGAAAAAGTGTAAAGAGAGAACTCATACGCTGGTCGTTTCCTCCTTCTCTTTTTGCAGCCTTACTTGCAGCGTCGCAAGGAATGGGCCACGAAGGCGAGCGGAGTCTCAGGCGGGATAAACATAGAGAGAGAAAGCATTTCTTTCCAACCTCGCAGGAGGACCAGGCTGGGAGAGAAATGGTATGAATGCAACAAACAATCAGCATTTTGCTTTTAGAGCAGCAGAGAATGCTCTCAGAGAGAGACGTTTCGCTCTGCATACGCTTTACGCGCGTCGATGGGGCGCGATAGACCGCGCCCCGGGGCTTACTCCTCGCGCGCCGTTCGTCGTCAAGCTGTTTTTATGCTTGCCCTTTTGAGAAATGCGACACCGCGTCTTCAGCCTTCTCTTCTGCTTCTTCCTCGATTCTCCACAACTTGCGCGCGAGGTTCGCCGATCCTTCAATCCACTGGCCGGTTATCTCGCGGGAGGAGGCGAACAACGGGGCTAAAGGCGTGTTCTTGGCCCATGCTGTCGCTCTTTCCTGGAAAGCCAGGGTTCCCTTCGCCAGCCCTTCGCTCGTATCGATGTAGCTGGCTATCATTTTCTTCATATCGTTGCGCCATGAAGCGTTCAGGTCAGCACCATAGGCTGACTCTTTTGAAGAACGGCTGTGATGTTCCGCCATATTTTTTCCTCCTGCTGGTGGGATTATTACTGCTTTCTGTCTACTTTTTCTTCTGGGCTTATTTCGTGACGGCATGGCGTGCTTCCAGCGTTGCTTTTTAATGCACTGGGCTTGCTGCTACAGAATGGGGCGTTCCTAAAGCCGGGAGCCCCGACGAGCGCTCTTTGAGCCACTGCACGACCTGGGGCCAGAGCTTTTTATGGGCCCCTGCGCTCACCGCCACGCCAATATGACCAGTGGGGAAAAGCAGATTAGCCTTGTCGTCGCTGCTGATCAGTTCGGGCAACGGCAGACTATAGGTGGGATGCACCACGTCATCATATTCCCCCATAACGTTAAGCACAGGACAAGTAATGCGCTTAAGGTCTACAGTCTGACTCCCAACTTGTAAGCGGTTTTCCACGAGAAGATTTTGCTGAAAGACGCCTGTTACGAGCTCCTGGAAGATTCGCCCCGCCAATGGCACGTCGCTGTTCATCCAGCGCTCAAACAACGTAAACATCTCTGCATACCCTTCCTTCTCTTTGTTGCGATACAGACCAACATATTTATCCAGGGCGTGGTGGACGGGCGCCATCGCGCTGAATCCTGCTTTAATAAACCAAGCGGGGCAGTTGCCGTATGTGGCGGTGATGAGACGCAGGGTCTCAGGGGGCAGCTTATCCACCAGGCCGAAGAGCGGGATTTGACGCGAACTCAGGTCCAGCGGGATTGAGAGGGTAATGAGGTAAGCAACCTTCTCTGGATGAAGCGCGCTGTAAACAACTGTCAACAAACCGCCGAGGCAGTAACCGAGCAGCGGGACCTGGTCGACGCCCGCATGAAGTTGAACCGCGCGCACGGCGTCGTCCAAATCGCCATTCACATACGCGTCAAACCCTCGCCAACTTTCAGACCGGGTGGGTGGAATCCAGTCGGTGAGATACAGGTCAACGCCGCGTTCGACCAGGTTCTGCACAACGCTCTTATCAGGCGTCAGGTCCAGGATAAAAGGACGCTTAATCAGCGGGTAGACTAGTAGCAACGGGGTGGCTCGGGACTGCCCCGTTGCTCGATAGTAGCGCAACCGCACTTTTCCTGACTCGTAGATCACCGTGTACGGGGTCACTGGAGGAGGGTCCTCGCGGACCGGAAACGGTTCAGTGAGGCCGTTGCGAATGCCCTCCAGATAGCGGACGGCGCCGTCGGTCCAGTACCGGGGCAGATGACTAATGAGTGACTGCATCGCTTTTCCTCCTGTCTTTCGCTATGGACCCGTCTGTCAAATTTTTATACATCATATCCGGCGCGTTACCGTTGCCGGTTTCTTTACCGTTTTTTGATCCTGCCGCAGGCGCTCGTTGTCCTGCCAGCCCGGTATGGTCCTGGTCCCTTACATCCTGAGTCAGGAGAGCGGCAAGCAGAAAGCGGAATTCTTCACGTAAAGCCTGGAGAGCACGGGCCTCTTCGCGTACGGTTTGGACTATCGCGTCTTGAGCCTTTACGCGGGTGTCCAGCGCAGCGATCTCCTCATGCAGAGCCTCCACCGACGCTGCTGTGGGAAGACCGACAGTCGGCCACAAGACGGCAAAGAGAGCGCTAGCGGCCGCCTGGTTCAACCGCTGCCAACGCAACCCTCGGTCGAGAGAGCGGACCATTAGGTCGCCAAAGAAAGGATTACGATAGAGATTATCGATAGAGGCGTTGGCTAAGCGCACCCAGGCGTCATAGCCTGTCCACACCGCTTCTGCGACTTCCTTTTCTTGTCCTATCCCGAAGCCCCATTTTGTCCCAGCAAGGGGAAAATCGTAGAGGATGGCTTTATACATGGTGAGAAGGTCTTCTCCTCTTTGCCCAGTGTTGTTGACCATAATGCCGCTCCTTTTTACTGCTAGAGTTGGAGTTGCAAATCGTCTCTCTGTAGCCTCAAGAGTTCGCAGGCGACAATTTGTGAAAAGATTAAATGCTTGTGAAATTTGTGTTACAGCAAGGTAGACGACTGTCTGTCTCGTGGGAGGTTCATCACTACTGCTCTAATGATGACAATAGTGAGTCGGCAAACTTCTCTGTTTTAGACAGCAGGAAAGAAAAAAAGTTCCCTTGTTGGAGAATATCTGCTGGATGAAGCGCCGGCGCCGCCTTGTGCAAGAACACTGAGCCACGAATTGTCGCTCTACTTAACCTTGCTAAGAAAAGCTGCGCAAGAAGTAGACCATTGAGGCAAAGGGAAGCCTACAGCGGTAACAATGGAAAAACGCAAAGTATTTTCTCCCGCCTGGCCTGGGCTCCGTCAGGGCCAGGCGAAAAGTGATGAAAAAAAGAGCAGGCGACCAACATCTGCTGCTGATAGATAAACAATTTGCTGCTGGTAGAGATAAGGAGAGCGCCCTGGGAAAGCTTCAGCCTCCCTCTTGCAAATACGAACGCAGATACTCTTTGACTTCCTCCCGACCCCGGTGCAAGCGCGACCGCACCGTGCCCACCGGGAGTTCCAGCAGCTCTGCAATCTCTTGATAGGAGAATTGGCATGTGTGATGCAGTCTAAGCACTTCGCGAAACTCCGGCGCCAGCGGCGAGAGCGCTTGCGTCACTAAGTGCTCTCGCTCTCTGCTGATCAGCACCTGGTCGGGCGGCCTACTTCTTGGATCCGGCAATTCCTCAGGAACAGTTTCCTCACCTGCATCGTTCGTGGGATCGTTCTTTTTTCTCTTCAGATGATTTAAGCACAGATTGTGACATATGCGATAGAGCCACGTGGAGAACTTCGCCGCCCCACGAAACTCCTCGATCCCTTCGTACGCCCGCAAAAACGTATCTTGCGTGATATCCTCGGCCTCATGGTGATCTGCAAGCAGTCGTGTGGCAAGAGTAAATACGGAATTCTGATGGCGAAGAAGCAGTACGTCAAACGCCTGCTTGTCCCCGGCGCAACATTCGGCAATTAAAGCGTGATCGTCGCCCTCTTTCAGGGACGCCGCTTCTACTGCGTTGCTCGCAGTGTTTTGCGCCTGCTCTCTTGCAAGTGCGACTTCCAGGGTATTTGCTGGTTTCTCATCCTCAACAGCGTGCTGTCTAGCCTTGGTTGATTTATGCAATGAATAATTCGCGAGTGTGTCATTGTCCGTCATCGTCGGCGGCGTGTTGTCCAGAGTTGGCGGGTCGACGCGTGAATGCCTCCGTGCCATGATCTCCTCTCTCCATCTCCTCGAACACCCCTCTTTAGCACTGCGTACTGCACGGGACGGAAGATCAAGCCCGAGACAGCTGGAGCTAACGCGACGCAGGCGCCAGAGGGGAGAAAAAAAGAATAAGCGGTAATAAGAGCGTTCCTCCTCGTTGTTGACTCTGGCGCAAGTATTGCCCTGCAAACTTCGCAGGTTCTTGGCGGCGCCAGGGAGGAAAAGGGTAAATGTATTTATCACCACATCCTGTGTCGTCGTTAATTCCACTGGTGGATCACTTAAGGAGAGAAGACGCCCAAAGGCGGCGAAGTATTCAAAGAGTATAGGCGAATTTCTCAAGCGACGGGTGAGAAGTAGGGCGCCTCTCAAAGAGAGATCAATTCCTCTTAGCTAGGTTGGAAATGGCCTTCTGAGGCGCGCAGAAAGAAGAGCAGCCCTATGCGGCCGTCCACCTGCAACTCTTGTAGCCAGCTTCCTGCTCTCAGCGCCACCGGGTTGGTTAGACGTAGCAGGAATCGCGGCGGCCCTGCACGATGGGCGTCATAATTTTGTCAAAATCAAGGACCATTTGCAGTGTCCCAAATATGCGCCACTCAAGACTGCTTTTGTCTCATACCTGCGACAAGCTTTATGTGGTGGTCCGAATCGGCAGTGATCAGTTCTTCATCCGCTGCTTTTATATGACGGACCTGTTCCTTCAGCTTTTAGAAAGCAGACAATAAGACTTTGCTTAATAAATA